>CAZRDI010000116.1:0-4782 GCA_964598825.1 uncultured Dehalococcoidales bacterium | reverse complement strand
TTTCTTAACTAATGTTAATTTGATAATAAAGTAATACTTGACAAATTAGTATTAAGTATGATATATTATTCCTTGGTTGAGAGAGCGGCAATCGGCTAGCTAAAAAAGAACGAATGAGGTTGAGACAGGCAATGGACGGGCTATTTGATTACAGCTCACCCTCTATCACCCCGCTAACAATATGCAGAAACTGGTGCAAAATCCTGGCAGTAGCCCCCCAGATTACCTTCCCCCTGTAGTTATAGAAATATGAGGGAACTGTTTCGCCATTTATAATCTCGGTACCCCTACGCAAGCAATCTTCATCCAGAAGAGCCGTGATTGGGACCTCAATTATTTCCTCAATCTCACTCCGGCTTACTTTGAACGGATACGGCCACGGTATAGCTACAACAAAGGGAGAAATAATATAGCTCGAGGTCGAGGTAACGGTATCGTCCAATTCTCCTAATAACTCCGCCCCATCTACCACCAGGCCTATTTCCTCCGCACCCTCTCTCAACGCAGTATCAAACAGCGTCCTGTCCCCTTCCTCATAAGCCCCCCCGGGAAAGGAAATCTGCCCCTTATGGTATTTAACCGTCTCCGTCCGCCTGGTAAACAAAAGTTGATACTGCCCTTGCTTATAGTAGATAGGCAGTAGAACCGCCGACGATATCCTGTCGGCATCAATAATCCTCTGCTTCTGCCTCTGGGAAAGGGCTTGCTTCAGTTTTTGCAACATCACTTCTATAGTAATACTAACCCCACAGCCAACACAAACCGCCTGCTTAATAGAATAAAGGGATGAGAATTCAAAGACTTGACAAGTTAATATTTACCTCTCTATAATAAAGAGAAACACGTTCCCCCCTTCCCTCTAAATAGACCTAAGAACTTACATAGGGTTTTTAGATTGTAGTCCTGAGAGTTTAATTTTCCCTGATGTCTAAGTATATCTTTATTACTGGTGGCGTGGTTAGTTCCGTAGGCAAGGGCATTACTGCCGCTTCCATAGGGACCCTACTGAAGAGTCGCCAAATCACGGTGTCCGTGCAAAAGCTAGACCCATATCTCAATGTTGACCCCGGAACGATGTCACCCTATCAGCATGGAGAGGTATTCGTCACCCAGGACGGTGCTGAGACTGACCTTGACTTAGGCAACTATGAACGCTTCATTGATATTAACCTTACGGCTAACTCCAACGTTACTTCAGGTCAAATCTACAGCACAGTGATTGCCAAGGAGAGAAGAGGCGATTTCCTGGGCGGCACCATTCAGGTGGTACCCCATGTCATCACCGAGATAAAGGAACGGTTCAAGCGGCTAGCTAAGGAATCAAAGGCTGAGGTGATTATTATAGAAGTAGGCGGGACAGTGGGCGATATTGAGGGACAGCCTTTCCTTGAAGCTATCAGGCAGATGAGGAAGGATGTCGGACGTGACAACGTGTTCTATATTCACGTGACTCTCCTCCCTTACCTCAATTTCACCCAGGAGCTAAAGACCAAGCCCACCCAGCACAGTGTCAACGAGCTCAGACGCATCGGTATCCAGCCCGACGTTATTATATGCCGCAGCGACTACCCCATCCCGGAGGGAATAAGGGATAAAATAAGCTTGTTCTGCGATGTTGACCAACAAGCAGTTATCCCCCTGCCCACAGCAGAGACTATCTACGAAGTACCCCTAATCCTGGAAAGGGAAAAGTTAGGGCAACTGGTTGTGGACAAGCTCGGTCTTAAGGCAAAACGCCCTGACCTGAGTCAGTGGGAGGAACTGGTCAGCCGTCTCAAAACACCCCATGAGCCGGTCAATATCGCCCTGGTGGGCAAATATGTAGAACTGAAGGATGCTTACTTCTCGGTCCGAGAAGCACTCCACCACGCTGCTCTACATCATAATCGAGGGCTCAATCTCACGTGGGTGCAATCGGAGGAGCTGGAAGAGAACGGCAGGAATGCTCTGCTGCGTTCAGCCCAGGGTATCATAGTCCCCGGTGGCTTTGGCATCAGGGGCATAGAAGGCATGATAAAGGCAGCCAGCTACGCCCGAACCAACAAAATCCCCTATCTGGGACTGTGCCTGGGGTTACAGGTTATGGTAATTGAGTTTGCCCGCTATGTTCTAGACTCAGCCGAGCCAAATTCCACCGAGTTTGATGACTCTACCCAATACCCCGTCATTGACCTCCTTCCCGAACAGAAAAGCGTGAAAAACAAAGGCGGCACCATGCGCCGGGGTAAGTACCCCTGCCAGCTGGTTGACAGCAGCCGTGCCGCTAAAGCCTACGGAGAGAGCCTGGTTTCCGAGCGCCATAGACACCGCTTCGAATTTAATAATCAATTTCGCACTCAACTACAGGAGGCAGGGATGGTTTACAGCGGACTATCCCCTGACGGCAGGCTGGTTGAAATCTGCGAGCTAAGCGACCATCCATGGATGGTCAGTTGCCAGTTCCACCCTGAATTTAACTCGCGTCCCAACCGCCCTCACCCCCTGTTTCGTGATTTCATCGGCGCAGCCAAGGACGTATTACGCGAGGGAGCTCAACCGGCACTACCTCTCTCGCCTTAGCTCATAACTATAACAAATGAATTGCAGGACCGGGTCAGCGAGTCTTAATCTCATTAAAGAAGAGGGGATTTAAAGTGTTTATCAGTAAAGTAAAATCTCATTCGGACAGGGAGGATTAAATGCGCATCTTCCTGGACACGGCTAACATTGACCAGATAAGGCAGGCTGCCAAGCTGGGCGTTATCAGTGGTGTTACCACTAACCCCAGTCTGGTATCTAAAGAGGCAACGGCTGACTACGAGGGCGTCGTCAAGGAAATCTGCTCTATTATACCCGGTCCCGTTTCCGCCGAGGTGCTGGCAGAGGGAGTGGAGCCGATGATTGAGGAGGCGAGACAAATCTCTAAATGGGCGCCCAACATCGCCATTAAAATCCCGGCCACCGCCGAGGGGCTGGAGGTAACATCAGTCCTGGCCAAAGAGAATATAGAGGTGAATCTTACTCTTTGCTTCTCGCTGAATCAGGCTCTTCTGGGAGCGCTGGCCGGTGCCGCCTATATCAGTCCCTTCGTTGGCAGGCTTGATGATATCGGTCACGATGGAATGCAACTGGTCAAGGATATTGTCGACGTACTCAAACACTACCAGCTATCTTCCCAGGTGATTGCCGCCAGTATCCGGCACACACAACATTGTGTAGCCGCCGCCAAGGCAGGGGCCCATATTGCCACTATTCCCTACAACGTACTGATGCAAATGATACGCCACCCGCTTACTGATATAGGTATCGAACGCTTCCTTGCCGACTGGCAACGTGTTTCACAGCCGAAGAGTGAAAATTGAAAAACCACCAAGCCGCAACCAGATTAACAGAATCTTTAGTTTCCAAAAAATAGCATAGAAGGACATAAATTAATGAAGTCCCGTATTTATAAAGAGGAAGAGACAGGTCCACTGAAAACCAAGGGGGTAAGGTTGAACATGAACATTAGCCAACTAGAAAACAAGAACAAAGACGAGCTGATTGAAATAGCTAAGGAGATGGGCGTCTCCAACTATACCAATCTCAAGAAGCAAGACATCATCATGCGTCTGCTCCAGGCTTACACTGAGCAACAGGGCTACGTATTTCTCAGCGGCGTTCTGGAGATTATAAGTGAGGGCTACGGTTTCCTCAGGCAGAATACGTTCTTGCCCAGCCCCACCAATATATATGTCTCCCAATCTCAGATACGGCGCCTGGGACTGCGCAACGGCGATACAGTCGCCGGTCAGTGCCGGCCGCCCAGAAATGGCGAGAAATACTACAGCCTGCTTCGGGTAGAAGCAATTAACGGCATCGACCCCGAGCTAGCCAAAAAACGACCTACCTTTGGTTCACTTACCCCCACCTTCCCCGACAAATTGATTAACCTGGAAACCACACCCGATAACCTGTCTAACCGACTCATAAATCTCATTGCACCTATCGGTAGAGGACAACGGGGCTTAATTGTGTCACCGCCTAAAGCCGGTAAGACGCTACTGCTCAAATCCATAGCCAACGCGGCTAGCACCAACTATAATGACATCCAGCTAATGGTATGCCTTATCGGTGAACGACCGGAGGAAGTAACTGATATACAACGCTCAGTTAGAGGAGAGGTAATAAGTGCCACCTTTGACGAGCCGGTGGAGAACCATACCCGCGTTGCTGAACTGGCACTGGAGAAAGCCAAGCGGAGAGTAGAAAGCGGCGAGGATGTGCTCATCCTGCTTGACGGCATTACCCGCCTCACCCGCTCATACAACCTAGTCATGCCTCCCAGTGGTCGTACCCTATCCGGTGGTATTGACCCAGCCGCTCTTCACCCGGCCAAACGCTTCTTCGGCGCCGCCCGCAACATGGATGAGGGCGGTAGCCTGACCATCATCGCCACCTGCCTCATTGATACCGGCAGCCGCATGGACGAGCTTATCTACGAGGAGTTCAAGGGAACCGGCAACATGGAGCTCCACCTTGACCGCCGGCTCGCCGAGCGCCGAATCTTCCCAGCTATGGACATCCAGCGCAGCGGCACCAGGCGGGAGGAGTTGCTGCTGGAAGAAAATACCCTGAAGCAGGTATGGCTGATCAGGCGCATGGTATCCGCCATTTCCGCCGACTCGGTCACCTTCACCGAAGCCACCGAGCGAGTCCTTGACCGTATGGCCAAAGCCAAGTCAAACGCCGAGTTCCTGGCTAACCTGGCCAGGGAGGTTTAACACGGTCAGCCGGTTAGAGACCCGAAGAAGTCAGGATAGC
>CAZRDI010000115.1:0-4818 GCA_964598825.1 uncultured Dehalococcoidales bacterium | reverse complement strand
ATGATTGGGATCTTCCAAAATCAGTAGCAAGGCTGGAAAAGGAGATGATCTCCCGGGCCTTGAAGACATATGGAAGCCAGCGAAGAGCCGCAGGCCCCTTGAATATCGATCAATCAACACTAGCCCGAAAGGTCAAACGATACGGCATTCGAACTGATGCAATAATGCATTATAATGATTAGCTACATCACTTTAAGTATAAAGATTCAATTTCTAAAATCAAGCATCTATCTTCATATACATAATCCATCCATCTTAACATCGCTCTTGCTTTAATTTGTTTTCCTCTATCCATTTTTTGAAAACATTATTTACTCCTTTGGTATAAATATTGCCTCCATTAATTTTACGATGAAAATCCGATTGTCAAGAGATGTTCTTGGTGACCGGTCGACAAAACTCTCGAGTTAGGGGCATTTCCGAATTCTTATGGACCTATTTGAAGAGATCTCGCGTTCATTACGGCCACACCCATCTGGAGCACAAATTCTTCTGGAGATTGAAGATGAAAGAAACAATCTGGAGCAGGCCATAAGAATTTTGTCGGGCAACGGAGGTCAGCCAATAAAGTATGATTTTATGAGGAAAGAAGAGCCTGTGATTGTCCTGTTTTATCTGCAGACTGAAGTCATATCGGAAAGCGTTTTGAAATTAACTGAGGCTGGCTTTAATAAAATTATGGCTATTAATTCCAGCTAAAGAATATAGCTAAATAGGAATGGGCTAGAAAGGGAAAAACGTTTCTAAGAGCTTTGTCGAAAAACAGAAATATATTAATAGCATACATTAAATTAGTATATAACCGGTGCTTTGAATATTCTATACAGAATCTTCTAAAATGAATTAAAAATAGAATTATTAATCATTACAAATAGTTGAGGGAGAAAAAAATGCAACAAAATATTGCTACAATGGAAGAAATAAAAAAAGATACATTTAAATATTCATTTATTCCGGCAAGGCCTGTACCTTGGTTACGCGAGAAGGATCGTTTTAAGGTATTTGTTAAAGGGGAGGGTGTTCGAATCAAAGACATAAACAATAAAGTCTATATAGATGGTGCAGCTGGTTGGCAATTTGGTTTGGTAGGCCATGGAAGGACAGAAATTGGTGAGGCTATACAAGATCAAATAGCCAATTTGGCAATAGTTGCCCCTGAATTTATTAACATTCCTCGTCTAAGATTGGCAGCAAAATTAGCTGAAATTACCCCCAAAAATTTGCTAAAAAGTTCATTTGTTAATTCAGGTTCAGAGGCAGATGAAACTGCTTTAAAAATAGCCAAACAATACCATATTCTTAACGGTGAATCCACTAGATTTAAGGTTATAGCAAGAAGGGGACAATATGTTGGGATAACTTGGGGTGCGATGAGTATGCAAGGCGTTTACAAAAATCTCCTTAAGGATTTTGAACCATTGGTCCCAATGGCGCGACATGTAGCTCATCCATATTGCTACCGTTGTGAGTATGGATTGACCTATCCTGATTGCGGCATTCTTTGTGCTAAAGAAATAGAAAATGTTATACAGTTTGAGGATCCAATGACTGTATCGGCGGTCCTTGGGGAACCGATATCGCATTCAAATTACGTTGCGTTACCTCCACCGGAATACTGGCCTATGGTGCGCTCCATTTGTGATAAATATGGGGTTTTGCTTATCAATGATGAAGTAATAACTGGTTTTGGGCGGACCGGTAAATGGTTTGGTTGTATGCAGTATGATATTCAACCTGATATGATAACTTTTGCCAAAGGAATTACTAGTGGATATATACCAATGGGCGGAGTAATAACGACTAATGAAATAGCATCCAAGTTTGACAATGAAACGACTGTGATGAATATGTCGACTTGGGGAGGAAATCCTGTATCTGCAGCAGGTGCTTTAGCTAATCTTGCAATTATAGAACGTGAGAATCTAGTGGAGAACTCGGCGGAGATGGGGAAGTATATGCTTGATGGAATGAGAGATCGTCTCCTAAGTTCCCCGATAGTTGGGGATATTCGCGGGATTGGGTTGATGATCTGTGTTGAACTAGTTGCAGATAAAAAGACAAAAGCTTTTTTCAAACCAGAACAAAATGTCACTAATAGGATATTTGATGAAATGTATACGGAAGGTCTGCTCTTTCGTGTTTTTGGATCAAATATAATATTTACGCCTGCCTTAAGCATAGGGAAAAGTGATATAGATGAAATAATTACAATATTAAGCAAAATAATTAATACCATAACCAAAGACCTTGGGTATTAAAATTATAGGCTTATTGAGATCGCTCAACTGATATAAAAGATACTTCCCATTGTTAGAATTAAATGAAATTGTTTTAGTGTTTTATCGATAGTGGTAGATAAGAAAGGGCAATATTTATAATAGAGGATAATTATGAAAATAGGTATTCCCCGGGAAGTAAAAACGAAAGAAAGCCGAGTAGCATGCACGCCTGGTGGAGCGCATATGTTAGTACAGTCTGGTCATGATGTATTGCTTGAAAAAGGTGCAGGAAAGGAAAGCGGTTTCCTTGATGACGAGTACATCAAGGCAGGTGTATGCATTGTCTCCACTGCGGATGATGCTTGGGATGTAGATATGGTAATAAAAGTCAAGGAACCAATGAAATCTGAATATAGGTATCTGCGTCCTGGATTGTTGCTGTTTACCTATTTACATTTAGCAGCAGACAGGGCCTTGACAGAAAAAATGGTAGAATCAAAGGTCACGGGGATTGCTTATGAGACAGTACAAATTGACAAAAGTCTATGTTTGCTTGAACCGATGAGCGAAATTGCAGGTCGTATGAGCCCCATAATTGGGGCCTTTTATTTAAGCAAGGCTCAGGGTGGTAAGGGAGTATTGTTGAGCGGTGTCCCCGGAGTGTTACCAGGAAATGTTGTTGTGTTAGGCGGCGGAACTGCGGGGTATAGCGCAGCAAGAATTGCTGAAGGGCTTGGGGCTAAGGTGGTTATCCTGGAAGTTGACTTGGGGAAAATGTGCTTTTTGGATAATCTTATGCATGGCATGGTCTCTACATTATATTCTAACGAGCAAAATTTACTGGAGGTTTTGCCATCCACGGACCTGATCATTGGTGCGGTACTGATACCAGGAGCCAAGGCACCAAAACTTATCAAACGAGAGATGCTTAAAAAGATGAAACCTGGGGCAGTATTCGTAGATATTGCTATCGATCAAGGGGGCTGTTCAGAAACTTCTCGTGCTACCACACATGAAGACCCGATTTATTTTGAAGAAGATGTCTTGCATTATTGTGTAGCAAACATGCCCAGTGCATATGCCCGTACTGCTACCCAAGCGTTGTCTAATGCCACGCTTCCTTATACGATTAAGATTGCTGGCCTAGGCTTTGAAGAAGCCTTACGCCAAGTTCCAGAGCTTGTTGGCGGTGTTAACACCTTTGATGGTGGGATCACCAACAAGGCAGTAGCCGATGCGCATGGATTGGCTTATAATCCATTAAAAATGATATAAATCAGCTAAAAGCCGTTTTTTGGCTAACTAAGGATAATATTCATGAAATCGTACAGAATATCATTCATACCAGGGGATGGGGTGGGAAGGGAAATTGCTAAGGAAGCGGGCAAAATTTTAAACGCGGTTGCAGAAAAATATGCATTTAAGGTTAAAACAGAGAGTTTTGATTGGGGATGCGATTACTATTTAAAACACGGAAAGATGATGCCCGATGATATGCTAGACACTCTCAAGGATTTCGATGCGATCTTTCTAGGCTGCATAGGCGATGTCAATAAAGTCCCCGACCACATCTCCCTCGCCCTGCTCCTCACCATTCGTAAGGGATTTGACCAGTACGTTAACCTCCGTCCCATTAAGCTTTACGCCGGCGTGGAATCCCCGGTTACGAGCGCGAACCCAGAGACTGTGGATATGGTGGTTATCCGTGAGAATACTGAGGGTGAATATTCTGGAGTGGGAGGGCTCCTCAAGGCAGGGACGACCGATGCCTTTGCCCTCCAGACGAGCGTTTTCACCCGGAAGGGCTGCGAGCGCGTGATCCGGTACGCCTTCGAGCTTGCTCTCAAAAGGAAAAAGCTGGGGGATACAACCCCGGTAGGTATGGTGACGAACTGCACCAAGTCCAACGCCCTTAATTACTCCATGGTGTTCTGGGATTCTGTCTTTTATGAGGTAGCGAAGGAATACCCCGAGGTAAAGACTGATATGGCCATGGTGGATGCCACGACCATGTGGTTTATAAAGAACCCGGAGCACTTCGACGTGGTAGTGGCATCGAACCTGTTCGGGGATATCATCACCGATCTTGGGGCCATGCTCCAAGGGGGAATGGGCTTTGCGGCAGGTGGAAACATAAATCCGGAAAAAAAGTACCCTTCAATGTTTGAGCCGATTCACGGCTCCGCGCCCAAGTATGCGGGCAAGGCGCTGGTCAACCCTATCGCCGCTATCGAGTCGGTCCGCATGATGTTGACCCAATTAGGTGAGGAGGAGGCCGCCCAGGATATTCAGAATGCCGTTATGAAGGTACTCGCCTCGGGAAAAGTGAGGACAAAAGACATGGGTGGTGCCCATAAGACTCCTGAGATGGGTGATGCGATCAAGGAAGAAATACTCAAGTGAGTGAGGATAATTGTATAGAGAGAAATCACTACTGTCCAATTAAGAATGTGGACAGATACGATAACTAATTAAAATAACAACAAAAAAGGCTAATTTATTTTGTTATCGACTTGAAAGTCATTTTTTGGCCATAATCCCGGGAAATCACCGGGAGGTAATGGCCTATGTATACAGGAAGATTAATCTTCTCACAGTT
>CAZRDI010000114.1:0-4825 GCA_964598825.1 uncultured Dehalococcoidales bacterium | reverse complement strand
GCACAGCACTGACTCGACCATCCAGGTATCTCCCCATTGCCATCTTCTCCGAGGTTGCCTCGGCATGGAAATCAACAATAATAACCGGTGGCTTGTCTTCAAGCTCAGCCAGTAGTTGGTCCATAGCTCTAAATGGGCAATCGTAATTGCTCATGAAGGTTCTGCCTATCAAATTAACCACCATAGTCTTCCCTACGGTTATATAGCCTCTGCCTGGTACACCCGGGGGATAATTTAGTGGGCGCAGAATAGGCATTTCACCATCAAGGTATGGGATAATTTCTTTTTGAGCCCATATATGGTTGCCAGATGTGAGCACGTCAACGCCTGCATCAAGTAGCGCTCTAGCTGTGGTTGAGGTTACACCCAGACCACCGGCAACATTCTCGGCGTTAGCAATAACCAGGTCCAGCCCGTATTGCTCTCGCAAGTCTGGCAAAAGCTTGTTTAGTGCCTGCCTGCCAGGCTTGCCAATTACATCACCGATGGCTAGTATTAACACTGCCCCTTTAGCAGGGGATAGGCACCTCGCCAGCCCTTGTTCTCTTCCCCTTGTTGAAACCTCTTATTTAGCATAATCTACGGCTCTTGTCTCTCTGAGCACGGTGACCTTTATTTGGCCCGGGTAGTCCATGCCTTCCTCTATTTTCTTAACGATGTCTCGGGCCAGTCTCATTGCTCCCAGGTCGTCAACCTCTTCCGGCTTGACCAGAATACGGATTTCACGGCCGGCCTGAATGGCAAAGGACTTCTCAACGCCCTTGAAGCCGTTGGCTATATCCTCCAGGGCTTTCAGCCGTTTCAGGTAGCTATCTAACGACTCACGCCTTGCTCCCGGTCTGGCGCTGCTGATAGCGTCGGCCGCTGAAACGATATAGCCCCAGAGGCTGGTAGTGCCAGTCTCAAAGTGATGTTCGGCTATACCCTGAACTACCTCGGGAGATTTGTCCCATTGTTTAACCAGGTCGGCTCCGATAGCGGCGTGAGTGCCCTCCACTTCGCGGTCTACCGCTTTGCCGATGTCATGAAGCAACCCGGTTTTCTTGGCTGTGGCTACATTGGCTCCTAACTCGGAGGCAATCATACCGGCTAGATGTGCGACCTCAATGCTGTGGCCTAAGACATTCTGTCCGTAGCTGGTGCGATACTTAAGACGGCCAAGCAGCTTGATTAATTCAGGACGCAGGCCGTGTACTCCTACCTGATATGCTGCATCCTCTCCGGCACTCTGGATAGTAGCTTCTACTTCTTCCTTGGCTTTAGCTACCACCTCTTCAATTCGGGCCGGGTGGATACGACCATCAATGATAAGCTTGGTTAAAGCCAGGCGGGCTATTTCTCGCCGTACCGGGTCAAAGCTGGAAAGCGTCACCGCCTCAGGGGTATCGTCGATAATAAGGTCAACATTAGTTGCCTGCTCCAGAGCTCTAATATTACGACCTTCTCGTCCGATAAGCCGACCCTTCATCTCGTCGCTGGGGAGAGGAACACTGGCTACTGTGGTCTCGGATACCACCTCGGAGGCACAGCGCTGGATAGCCTGGGACAAAATTCCCTGGGCCCTCTCGTTTGCCTCCTCTTTTAGCTGGTCTTCCCACTCATGAAGGCGCCGCGAGGCCTCCTCCTTTATTTCAACCTCCATGTGTTCAAGCAGTGATTGTTTTGCCTCGTCGCTGGACATTCCCGAAATCAGCTCCAGTTGCTTTGACTGCTTGTCTATAATCTCTTTGAGCTGAGCGCGCATAGCCTCGCTTTCCTTTTCCTTGTTGGCTATATTGCGTTCACGCTGTCCCATACCTTCTAACCTGCGCTCTACGGACTCAGTTTTGGAAGATAGACGGTCCTCCTGACGTTGCAGTTCAGAGCGCCGTTCACGAAACTCTGCCTCGGCTACTGACTTGGTTTTCTCTACTCCCTCGTTCGCCTGAATGAGCACATTTTTAGCCTCAACTCTAGCTTCGGTCACTATTTTGGCAGCCTTTCTCTGGGCAGCGCGAAGCTGGCGGTTAATCACCATTCGCCGAAAGAAGAAGACGATTGTACCACCAAGTATCACACCTATAACAAAAATTGAGATTATGGCAACATAAACAATCCCTTCAAGTTCCATTTTTATACCCCTCTTTCTCCTGTGGACTGCTATTCAGTGGGGTGAACTATAATTAGCTAATACTACTTCTCTTATGGTTTCGTGTCAAGGTAAAATGCTACCCGGACTTATCCCCCTGTTCTTGCCATAGCCGTTCCACAGTATGATTTATTACTCCGTAACCAAAGCCACGCCGCTTGAGATATTCGCCTAACCGGCGGCGAAAGCTCTGGTAGTCAGACGTGTGTAAACTACGAGCTTTGCTCAGGGCTGCCCGATAGGCACTATCGTCATCGTCGATTTCATCAACTACCTGGTCTATGATGCTGTCGGCAACCCCCTTTCGCCGTAGTTCCAGCTTAGTTAACCATTGACTACGCGGGCTAAACGATTCCCGATTATCCTTCCAGAATTGGGCGAAAGCTATATCGTCTACCAATCCCTGCTCCTTTAGCTTGGTTATCACCGCTTCTATACTATCCCCGTCAAAACCGCGCCGGTGAAGCCTTTCCCTTATCTCAGACTCACTCCGGGGTCGGTAGGTGAGGTAGTGGGCAGCAGCATTAAGACAGCGGTGGAAGTGGTCAGAGCCGGTCAGCGTCTCAATCTGGTCGCTGGATAGCTCTTGCCCGACCTGTAGCCCGCTTTTTATTGCCACCTCGGCTTCCAGGCTGAAAGTAAATCTGCCATCCAGGAATACATTAACCCGCTTTCTTCTGCCTCTCCCCATGCGGAGTGCAGTAACCTTACTCATCACTCTACCCTGTCCTTTAAAGACATAAGGCTGAAGCATACGCCTCAGCCTTATTCGCCATCGTTACTTATTAATCTATCTAGTTAAATTGTTTTCAATCGCTGGATACAGGATGAACGGTGACGGCTGAAGCTTTAATCTGCTGCTCAATCTCCCGGGCAGAATCAGGGTTCTCGCTCAGGTATTGCCTGGCATTTTCCCTGCCCTGTCCTAAGCGAATGTCACCATAGGAGAAGAAAGCCCCAGACCTTTTTACCAGCCCCAGCTCTACACCTAGGTCAATAAGATTGCCCTCCCGGCTTATCCCGTGGTCAAACATGATGTCAAACTCGGCAGTCCTGAATGGGGCGGCAACCTTATTTTTAACTACTCTAGCCCTGACGTGGCTCCCTATTGCTTTAGTTCCCTGCTTGATGGTTTCAACCCGTCTCAGGTCTACCCTTACTGAACTGTAGAACTTTAGAGCTCTGCCGCCCGGTGTCACCTCGGGGTTGCCAAAGATAATGCCAACCTTCTCTCTTAGCTGGTTGATGAATATCACTGCTGTCTTAGATTTGCCAATGACGGCAGCCAGCTTTCTCAGTGCCTGTGACATAAGGCGGGCTTGTAAGCCAACGTGAGTATCCCCCATCTCCCCCTCAATTTCAGCCTTAGGTACCAGGGCAGCTACGCTATCAACCACTATCACGTCAACGGCCCCACTTCTAACCAGTGCCTCGGTAATTTCCAGGGCTTGTTCCCCGGTATCGGGTTGGGAGATGAGAAGGTCGTCAACATTAACCCCGCAGTTTGCCGCGTAGGAGGGGTCCATAGCGTGTTCCACATCAATATAAACAGCCATGCCTTCTCGCTTCTGCACCTCGGCAATTATATGTTGGCCTAAAGTAGTTTTTCCTGATGACTCAGGGCCGAATATCTCCGTAATCCGTCCTCTGGGGATACCTCCAATGCCTAAAGCCAGGTCTAACGCTGGTGAGCCAGTGGAAATAGCCTCTACCGACGATGTAGCAGCAGCTTGTCCCAGCCTTACGACTGAGCCTGTGCCAAATCGCTTTTCAATTTGACCGATAGCCAGTTCTAGCGCTTTCTCTCTCTCTGTGGTCATCTTCGCTCAACATAATAATAACACGGATAACTGACTAAAGCAATTGGAAAGTGGCGGTGTTATGGATGTAAGAGGGAGCTTGTGGTAGTATAAAGAAGATAGCCGGTCCTTAAATATCGGCTATCGGCGGTGTAGAACGCTTGTGGCTGCAGTTGGCTATCATAGACTCAATAACCCCCCTGACCTCGTCCGGTGCTTCACCGGTAATCAGGTAGTGGTCGAGCTCGTCATAGCTGAATCCCAGCTCGGCTTCATCGGTTTGCCCTTCCCACAGTCCGGCTGAAGGTGGTTTGTTTATAATTTCCTGCGGAATGTTCAAGAAGCCGGCCAGCTCTTTCACCTGACTTTTGACCAGATTTCCAAGCGGCAGAATGTCCACTCCGCTATCTCCGTATTTGGTGAAGTAACCTATGGCAAGCTCGCTCCTGTTGCTTGACCCGACCACCATATATTTAAGCTGGTTGGCAAAGTAGTAGAGGGTGAGCATCCTTAATCTGGGCTTGAGATTGGCTTCGGCGAGTCGGCGGGTGGCAGGGTCGGCACTCTCACCGGGTAGTACCTTGAGCAGAGTGTCGTAAGCAGTATCCAGAGGCACCGTTTTATTCGGGATGGAGAACTTGTTAGCTACGGCGAGGGCGTGTTCCTCGTCCTCCTTGTTGCTATGGCAGGGCATGAGCAGTCCGAGCATGCTCTGTGGAAAGGCACGGTGGCACAGCACTGCCACTACCGAAGAATCAAGCCCGCCGCTCATGCCTGTCACCACTCCCTTGCACCCGCTGGCTGATACCCTGTCTTTTATCCACGAGGTCAGCTTCTCAGCTATCTGCTCTGCATTCATGTGAGTCTCCGTTGAAGTAGTGAGTTATGGGTAGTATAC
>CAZRDI010000113.1:0-4835 GCA_964598825.1 uncultured Dehalococcoidales bacterium | reverse complement strand
AAGGTAATAAAATACTATAATGTGACATTATGCAATATTGTATCAACAGGCTAACCTCCACCCTCGTAGCAGTTCTCATCCAGTCTTTCTCTTGGCAAGCATAGCCACAAAGTACCCGCTAACTACCGATGCGAGAACAGTTAAGACTGTTAATATGCCTACATATAACCAGCCGAAATAGACAATCATGACTGGTAGGAGGAAGGGTTTGACCGCTCTGTTGTACAGGAACACGGCTATAGGCATATTGCCTGCGCCTTTTTCTCGCAAATCCTTGAGCAGAGGATACCATATATAGATTGGCCCCATGGAAATAATTCCAGCAGCCACCGAGAGCAAGATGCCTTTGATATTAGCACCGCTACCCAGAAGATGGACAATCTGAGCTGGTTTGACGAATAGGTTTAGGGCTAGCATCACCACAAACACCAAAGCTAAAGGTAGGAGTATATTAAGGCAAACTTTCCCGCTATTCTTGAGGGCCACCATTGCTTGTTCTGGGATAAGCAAAAAGAGAACGCCGTAAATTACCAATACGAGAAGTGGGAAAATAAGCATATACTTGGGGGATTGTGAGACCCCACGCTTCGATTCCTGTGATTTCTCCGTGCTCATAATTACCTACCCAATAATGAAATTCAGAAGCATCACGGTAAGGATAGCAACTGGTACAGCTAAAACAAGACAGAGTGCATTTCTCAGTAGAGCAAACCTCAGGCCAAGACTAGCGATCTCAGCCGGTAGCTGAACCAGTCCCACAGTTACCCAGGTGATGATAAAGGCAGTCACAGCGAACAGACTTATACCATGATTTAGTAGTGCCGCGCCGATAACATAGCTATTGATGGGGTTACCGGCTAAAATACTCCCAAAACAAGCTCCCCACAGAGTGTCTCCCACCACATTCCCTGAGAAAATGGAGGCTAGGGCTTCCGTTGATACAAAGGCATTAAATAATCCGATACATAGCACGACGCCGATCATGATAGGTAGTATGTTGGCAAACTGCCTGACTGAGCTCCTCAGTGCCCTGACCAAGGTGCCCCTATTGACGTAGCGGGTTGTTTGCTCCTTTTCCTCTTCAACGGCTAAGCCTTGACTGAAACCGCCTGCTTTGTACTTCTTGATGGCCTCTTCTGCTATCCCGCTAACGTTGGTGATAACCTTAATACCATTTGACACGAGTTGGTCGTATGCAGCTGGACCACAATATCCAGTCAAGACTACCTCAACGCCTTCACTGATTGCAAAGACAACTGCCTGGACTCCTGCACTAGGCCGAGATAGCGCCCGAGGGTTTGCTAGCGCCTTGAAATCCATTGTCTGAGTATCAACAACAAGCAAATACGGAGACAGTCCAAACCTATCAGCTACGTTTGATGCTAAATCTGCACGCTCGGTAGAGATTGCGATTTTCACATTACTCCTCTGGGTGTCTAGAGGAAATCACTCTCATTATAGCAAAGGGAATACCTCTCGCGATGATAATCGAACGTTAAGCTATTATGTGCGAACCTATCTTCGCCACTTACCGAAGGACATACGGTAGAGTAGATAGTCCCAGGAATTACCCAGTAGGTTGCCAAGCCGAATCATGCGGAGCATCAAGTGAATGGCTTCTTTCTTCTCAACACCGTATGTCCGCTGCAATTTGCGGACAGCTTCAGGATCAGGGTTAGCATCTGATTCAGCCCAGTGCTGCGCATAGATTACAGCCACAGCCTCCTCTTCTGGACAGTCATCAACATCTCCTGATAGTAGTCGTTTAATCTCTTCCGGGGTAACCCCGCTTTTTAATGCCTGCTTGGCGTGGAAGTAGGAACAATAACGACAACCTTCTACTGCGGTCACAGCTAGCATAAGCCTTTCCCGGAAGGCATGTGATATCAATCCACTATTCGTTACTTCCTTCAGTCGCCTTCTGTTTTTGATTGGAAACCACAGGTCGCTAAATAATTCTCTTAGATTCCTATAGGTTCTCCTGTTGAATTTCATAGCAAGTACTATATAAGATAACTAAACAAAACGTAAAATTGAGAATTTTATACTTTCCTCCTAAAACACAATAACCGGTTTTTCTCAAGATTTCTATCATGAATTATTGGCGTCCCGGAATACTCACATTCGAAATCGAGATTTGCTTCACCTATTTCTCTCTGAACTTTCTCCAGTTTTGGCTCCATATGTGACTGAAGGTGAGTAGGGCAAAGCAGCAGGACAGCATCCGGTTTTAGAACCCGATATATATCACGTAATAAACGTTTTCTACTATCTTCCTCAGGAAAGTAGTAGAAATGCAGAACATCAAAGAGAAGTACCACATCAACGTATTCATTGTCCAGGGGAATTCCTGAATCCCTCGAGGCGTCCAGTCTTATGATATTATTCATACCCGTTGATTCAACTTTACGCATCAATTCATCTAAAACGTGTTTGTCTTTATCCAAGGCATATACTACTCCACTTCTCCCGACTATTCTTGCGGCAGGAAGAGTATAGTTACCTGACCCGCAACCAAAATCCAACACCTTCTGACCCTCTTTAATACCAATTTCCCTGAGTAGTTTTTCTCCGGCTTCCTCCATCCATTTCTCTTTAGAACTCTTCATATGACACATTCTCTAGGTAAACTCTACCGTACTAGAACTTTGGCAGATATTGGCCAGATATGCAACAGTACTTTTTGCGAAGATGAAACTCAATTCATCGAGTTGCTAAGCAGTAAATTAATAAACAGCTAATATCTATCTTACGGCTTGAACTAAGTTAGGAGACTATACACATAGTCTCTTCTTAATCGAATTGGCATAGTAGCCACACGTGCACTGATTGAGAATACTTGGGAACCCCATCTCCCCTTTCGCATATAATTCCCCCTTGGTCCCTTATATATAATGCCTAAAAATCGATTCTGTGTGGTCTGATAGATGATTGGACCGCCGGGGTGACCTACCCCGATAATTTGGTTCACCTTTTAAGTTAGAGTTAATGACAGGATAGCCTCATGAGCACGTCAGAACCTCGTTTTGAAGCTGTACAACCCTGTTGGCGCGGGCATTTCTTGCCAAAATGCTAAAGATATTTGTGCTGTAAGCGTAGAAGAGGGGAGAGCGGAAACATTCTCCTATCGGAAGAAATAAGTCCTATCAGGTTCAATGCTTGGTGGGACTTTTTGTTTGCCCTGCGGAGCCGATATTCAGGACTCTAGGTAGTTTGGTCAGCATTTATGTGGTGCCCGCTTCCCAATAATCAATTCTTTTTAAAAGAAAACTAGCAAAACCTAGGTATTCAAGCGTGATATGGGGGTCATTCTGAACAATTTCTTTGTGAGCTTTGGGATTTCTTATGCCTTGAGAAGCACCCATGAAAAGAAATTTAAAACCTTCTTGGACATCTTTATCGAAGTAGCCAGCTTCAGGTACTTGAATAATTGGATTGTCCTCGTTAAAGACCGTTGCCATCAGCTGTCTGCCGTAAAGAGCACTACCTGATTTCTCCTTAACAAAATTCTCTACCGCTTTGAATGCTTCGAATATTGATTGGGCATAATGCCCACTTGTAAACAAGGACTTGCTAGCTCTTGTTACCTTAGGGTGAAATTGCATCGCATCAAATAGTTGGAGAAACGTTTCCTCACTACTTGATGGTATCTCTTCTGTTTTTATTATATTCCCTTGTTCGTCCCTAAAACCCTGCTTAATATCGTCTGCAAGTTTACCAATAGCCTCATTTACAGCATCTATGCAGAAATTAAGAGCAGTTTTCTGCCGTTGGATTAAAGGGTTAAATGCTGCGTCCCACATATTGTACTTAGTCATGAACTGAACAAAGTATTGTTTGCCAGTTAGTTCAATTATTTTGTCTTTAAGTGCACCGCTTTTTCGAATAAGTCCCTCTCTTATTTCTTCTTTTACTTCTTTCTTACTTTTCTTTGGCAAAGCTTCTTGAAGGAAAGGGAATGCTGCAAAAAGTTCGTTCTTTCTCTTAACCTCAAGTAATTTCGAGTCAGGATTCGTTAGTATTTCTTTGTATTGTTTTAATTCGTCTAAAAACTGTAACAGTTCTTTTGATAAGTCCATTTACCTCACCCCCTTTGCTCCCCTTCTCCATATACTGTGATTCTATCCCCAAGCAGTATGGGTGTCAATTGTAGTAACTACATTCTTAACGCCTAGAGGATAAAGAGCTTTCCACAAAGCATCTGCCCTTCCCTTCTACCCAGTATGTCCTTTTAGGACCATTCCGGTAACACAGTAGTTTTGTGGTCACCCCTTCGGTTCAGGACGCCACACACTATATGATGAAATATCAATCTCCATTCCACGTTATACGCATATACAGAAATTACAGGGAACGTAGCGTGTAATAAAGCGTGTAATTAAAGCGTGTAATTAAAGCGTGTAATCTCTGTTCTATGAAGCATATTGAGGACCTTTGAAATCACAGAAATAGGAGTCAGATTACATTGTCAGTCTGAAAGGACAAAAAGGGAGAATAAATGGTCAGGAGAAGTCGACTAACAAGAACCGCTGACTGAAAAAAGTAGACTATAGCCATAGTCTCTTAAGCTCCATAAAAACGTTCCTTTTTTCATTAAAAACTTTACGCCTAGACATCAAGCGTGATTTTCAGCGGACCTTTTCGCCAATACAATCAACCATAAGAATCCAATAATTTCGCTGTAATAGGGAAACTCTCTTGAGAGGATATTCTCAAGATTAAAGAAGGATGGGAATGGGAAATTGGTGAATCACAGGATAAGAGGCCTAGGCAAGATGACTTAAACTGCCTATTGAGTGTTTGGGTACTACAGGTACAGCTTTGTATATGAAGGC
>CAZRDI010000112.1:0-4887 GCA_964598825.1 uncultured Dehalococcoidales bacterium | reverse complement strand
TGCCCCAGATGCTGGATGGCAAGCGGCTGGTGGTGGTTGATGACAGCATTGTCCGCGGCACGACTACGCCGCAGGTGGTGAAGATGCTGAGACGGGCAGGCGTATCAGAGGTGCATATGCGCATCTGCGCTCCGCCTATTCGCTATCCCTGTTTCTTTGGTGTTGATATGGCTACCCGCGGGGAGTTAATTGCAGCCAAGAAAACTATACCTGAGGTCAGGGATTTTATCGGTGCTGATTCACTGGGCTACTTGAGTATTGATGGGCTGATTAAGGCGATAGGTTTACCTAAGGATATTTTCTGCATGGCCTGCTTTACCGGTGATTATCCGGTACCGGTTCAGCTTGAGATGGATAAACTGGCACTGGAAACCGCACCGGTTGCCCAGCAGGTGCCCTTCGGCGTTAAGCAGCGGTAAACTGAAACGTTTGTTGTTTCCCCTTTACTTTCTCCAGTGTTCTGTTATAGCGGAATCAGGGTAAACCCACTTGATTTGAGAGTAGTTTCCGTGTAGTGTTAAAATTGGGTAGGTTTAAGAATACGGGAGGCATGAATGGGTGAGGACTCACTGATTACAGAGGAACTCAGGAGTAAAGTAGGCATAGAGGGAGAACCTCTCGTCTGTGAAATTGATAAGGGGATGATACAGCGCTTTGTCCTGGCTGTAGGTGACCCCAATCCTCTGTGGCAGGATGAGGAATATGCTAAGAAGAGCAAGTATGGTAGTGTTATCGCCCCTCCAGCCTTTATACCGACCATAGGCTATGGGCAGTTTATGCAGCAGATGGAAGCATTGTTGGGGGCGGGTGCTATCCACGGTAACACTGAGCTTGAGTGCTACCAGCCGGTCAGGGCGGGTGATTCCATAACCGTTACCACCAGGATTGCCGATGTGCGTGAGCGGCGCAATGATACGATGGGCAGAGTAGTGTTTTTAACCTTTGATATAACCTATAAAAATCAGCGGCGGGAACTGGTAGCTAAGTGCCGCCAGAAGATTATCGGCTATTAGATTATGAGTAAGCAGCTATATTATGAAGACGTGGAGACTGGTGGTGAAATTCTCCCTCTGACTAAACAGCCTACTACTCGCCAGCTGGTGATGTGGGCGGGGGCATCCGGTGATTATAACGAGATTCATTATGATAAGGACTTTGCTCAGGGCAGGGGTCTGCCCGGAGTTATTGTGCCCGGGCAGATGATATGCAGCTTTCTGGGGCAGTTATTGAGTGACTGGATGGGGGAGCCCGGTGTGCTTAAGAAGTTGTCCTGTAGCTATAAAAATATGAACTTTCCCGGTGAGACTCTCACCTGTAAAGGGACGGTGACCAAAAAGCATATTGAAGATGAGGAACACTTTGTGGAGTGTAGCCTCTGGGTGGAGAATGAACAGAGGGAAAAGACAATAACCGGCAAAGCCACTGTTGTTTTGCCATCGCAGGGATGAATAATAATTAAACAAGAAAGGAAGGTTAAACAGATGGGTGATAGGTTAAAAGACAAGGTAGCTGTAGTTACTGGCTCAGGACAGGGTATTGGCAAGGCCGTAGCTGTGGGCCTGGCCATGGAAGGTGCCAAGGTGGTGACTAATAACCGTCGTCCGGGCACCTCTGGTGGAGATGCTGAGACCGTTGCCAGGGAAATTACGGAGGCGGGCGGTCAGGCGGTACCGTTCTTTGGTAGCATCTCTGAGTTTGAGGGGGCTCAGAAACTGATACAGACGGCGGTGGACGATTTTGGCCGGATTGATATCCTGGTGAACAATGCTGGTGCTGATGCCCCCCGCATGGTCTGGAATATGACGGAGGAGGACTGGGACAGGTGTCTTGATTCCTTTCTTAAAGGCTCTTTCAACTGCACCCGCTTTGCCTGTGGCATAATGAGGGAGCAGAGATGGGGGCGGATAATAAATACTACCTCTACCGCCTGGTTGGGTACGGTGGGGCATTGTAACTATGGTGCGGCTAAGGCTGGGCTGGTTGGTCTGACCAGGGCTGTAGCCAGGGAGATGGGTAGGTATGGCGTAACCTGCAATGCTTATGCCCCGACGGCAGCGACCCGGTTTACTATCAGCGATGATATAGTGGCCGGTTTCAAGAAAAGATATGAGGCGGGGCTTATGACCAAGGAGAGGTACGAGGAGTTGACCAAGCCGCCAAAGCCGGAGACGGTAAATCCTTTTATTGTTTACCTGTGCACTGACGAGGCGGCAGGTATAAACGGGCAGGTGTTTGATGTCACCGGGGGTAATATTGCCATTTACTCGGAGCCGGTAAAGCTTAAGTCTATTCAAAAAGAGAAGGGCTTGTGGACGGTAGAAGAGTTAATAAAGCAGGTGCCCGAGGTGCTGCTGGAAGGGTACAAGAACCCGGCGCC
The DNA here is from genome assembly GCA_964598825.1 of uncultured Dehalococcoidales bacterium. Lineage (GTDB taxonomy): Bacteria > Chloroflexota > Dehalococcoidia > Dehalococcoidales > JAUXAP01 > JAUXAP01. The sequence goes on along the minus strand of CAZRDI010000112.1, from coordinate 2,510 downwards.
GCCCCAATCACCAAAGTAGGCGTAGTAGCTAGCTTTCCGCTTTGGTTTGTTGTTCCCACTGTTTGCGGTGTATCTCCATGAGTGCAAAGCTGTACCCATCCCTGTTCAGGTGACCGTATGGGGTAAAACCGCATTTCTGGAAGCACTTCTGTGCCCTGAGGTTTGACTCTAGGGTTTTCAGGTAAATTCGCTTGAGGTTTGTCTGGCGGAAGATATAACTGACTAGGGTGGTTACGGCATCAGTGCCGTAACCCTTATTCCAGTAGTCACAGTTACCAATCATGATACCCAGTTCGGCTTCGCCTTTAGCTTCATTAAGGCCATAGTATGAGCAGTTGCCGATGTGCTTGCCGTCCGGGGTGTCTATGCCAAACCGACGTCTGGTTGAGTTAGAGCGGTACAGTTCATCAGCGTAGTTTCCCAGGTATTGAGGGAAGCTGAGGATTAGCACCGGGGCGGCATCAAGTCGGGCTAGCTCAGGGTCTGTTTGCCATGCGTAGTCATCTTGAGCATCGGCCACTCTCTTGTCGCGAAGTATAATATTTTTGCCGGCAATCATTATACCCTCAGGATGCTCCGAAAGAGAGTGGGTCCTCTCCTGCTTCCAGTTCATGAAGGGCTTGCTCCGCTTCCTGGCGAATTGCCTCGTCGGAATTTTGCAGGCAGTGCTGCAAGCACTCTTTAGCCTTGCTGCCACCTATCCTGCCCAGCGCATGGATAGCAGACAGTTGGACATCAATATCGGGGTCATTGATAAGTTCGATGACATGATGGACTGCTTCTTCTTCTCCCATCTCACCGCAGGCTCCGGCAGCCTCGTAGCGCATCTCGACATCGGTACTGGTCAACTCCTTTAGCAATATGGGCAGCCATGAAATGTCGCAGTTTTGCCCCATGGCATAGATAGAGCTGATTTTAAGGCCGGTAGTATGGCTTTGATAAGCTTCTATAATGGCTTTCTTTACCTCGGGGAGACTTAGCGGGGCGGCCGCCTCCAGGGCACGGCGTCTGACTTCTGCAGGCGCATTGTTATTGTTAATTATGATGAGTAAAGTCTTCTTCACTTCAGAGGCATGGTGTGGGCTCAGCTTTTTAAGTTCGGCCAGCGTGGCGAACTTGCTTAGTGCCGTGGCTGCTGTCGCCCGAACTTTCTCTGATTTGTCCTGCTTCAGCAGGTTAATTAGAAGCTTGAGCAGAGACGGTTCCTCATTTTCCCACAGGCCCTCAATAGCTTTACACTGAACTTCAACATCCTGGTCTTTGAGGCAGCTCTTGAATATGCTATCAAAGTTGAGCTCAAAGTTGTCCTCCGCCAGCTCAACCAGCCGGTGTATTATCTGCTGCCGCCGTTTTGATTCGATTGTGGACCAGGCTTGCTGGAAGGACTTCAGTTCTTCGGCGTTCAGGTCGGATAGGCTCATCACCACTGAATTGACTAACGATTTGTCACTGTCGGCTATCTCAGCGATGGCTTCCTCGGTGGACATTGGCTCATCGTAGTCCGGCATTTTAGTCCTCTTCTTCTTCCTCTCCCTGTTCCCATATAGGCTCGGTGAAGTAGCTTATATATTGGCCCATAGCCTCAGCCGCTACCTCTTTCATTCTCTCTGCCGTGTCCTGAGCCAGCTGCGTCAGCTCAAGCAGGTCAATTTTAATACCCAGTATTTTAGTCAGGACTCTGAGTACAGCCAGAGCCGCCATTGGATTTTGTATTTGGGTGGCATGCGTGGGCACTCCACCTAGCAGGCAGACACCCTCCATGCCCCTTTCTTTAGCTGCGCCCAGCACTAACCCATTCAACCCTGAGATGTGAAAATTGCCCCGTTGCGCCAGGTCATGTTTTTCTAATTCTTCAGTTATGTGCGGACTGGTAGCTACGCCCCAGACTCCGGGCTGCTCGGTGTGATGTATACGAGTCAGAACGGCGGCAAAGGTGTATATTCTCTTCATCTGGAAACTTTGTCCTACGTCAAGGACGCATTGAGCTAGCTCATATCCCTTCTCTGCCGGCTGGTCTTCGCCTATGAACAGTATTATATCGCTTCCCTCGCCGCTATTTTTCCAGTAGTAAAATTTGCTCTCCGGGAAATGTGGGGATTCAACCACATTGTCTTCAACTATGACCCCGATGGGGTCAAAGAAATGAGAGGCTTCAACCTCCCCCAGTTCCTTAAAGTCCAGTTTTCTTTTGAGATATGTGGCAGCAATGGTTGACACATTACTAATGCCGGGCCAGCTAGCCACCATGACCGGCGAGTTCAGTTTTGGTTTGGCATGAAATTTAAAGAGTTTGTTCATTTGACCGTGCCTCTCCTCATCGCTGGGTTAAGTTACCTACTCCTTACTGGCAACTGATACGCTGGGAAAGTAGAGGGGTGGGGTGTTGAGGAAGCTGCCCACCCATTTGGCTTCGCTGCCGATAGCCGCAATCTGCTTAAGGAGTTGATAGATGTTCCCCGAAACCATGGTATTTTTAACCCTGCCTACTATTTTACCACTTTCCACTTTAT
>CAZRDI010000111.1:0-4960 GCA_964598825.1 uncultured Dehalococcoidales bacterium | reverse complement strand
ATAAGAGTGATTATTATTAAGATTTAAACGCAGATTTTTTAAAAATTCTAATATTTTTTCTTTACCAAACTTATCAATTAAATATTTTGTAAAAGAAAAAGCTTGTGGATAATTATGAAATTTATCCCAACCTTCTTTATCATGTAAATCAGAAAAATCATTAATCTTTTCAACTTTCCGAATTTTATATTGTTCAGCTGTATAACCTGCAATTCCTTCACAAAGCCATTTAGGGTAATTGATTCCTAGGAATTCATTAATAAAAAGATGAGCTATTTCATGAGTTAAAACATAATTGAAATCTGATTTTGGGTGATCAGATACCTGATCAAAAACTGAAGGACTAAAAATATAAATTTGGTTTTTGTTAGCATAACCAACCTGCCACTTTGCTGTTTTATAACCGCAAATTTCATCCATTCCTGATCTTTGATAAAGAAATTTTATTTTGATATTAGACTTCTCTTCACCAAAGAAATTAAGATTTTTTTGATAAGAGTCAAAAACTAAATTTTCCAAATTTTGCTTCGAATCGACGTTAGAATTGTAATCGAAATTTATATTCTTAGATAAATTCATCTTTTTAAATTTTATCATAAAAATTAACTTGAAGATAAAAAGAGGCTTTGGAAAAATTTGAAGGGATTTAATTGTTTTCTTTATTTAGCTTTAAAAAGAATTTACCCAAATTTAACAAAATGTGATAGAATTAGGAAGGAATGGCCGGAATTTCTTATATGGATAAAGATACAATTTTTGGTAAGTTTCTTGCCGACCTATCGAAATTTATCAAAAAAGATTCTTCGTCGATAAGACAAACCTTAGAGAATGTATTTACAATGAGAATATTCGGCAACAAAACTCATGGAGATTTGGCCGAAATCGCTTTTACAGAATTTATTAATATTTATATTAAGGGTTATAAAGCAATTCATGTAGGTAAGGAACAATTTAGGTCTAAAAAATCAGAAGAAGATATAGCCATTAAGACACCTTCGGGGAAAACTTTCCCCATTAGCTTGAAGGCTTATGGGGTAGGCCCACTTCAGCTTTCAACCAATAAAGACAGTTCAATGTTTAGCTTACTAAAAAAGAAAGTTGGTTCAGGCGTTATTAGTAACCAAAAAGAGATTCGATCAATCCTTAAACAAGACCCTTTTCTTAATGTTTTAAAAGTATACGTCGTTCCACTTATTTATGACGAAAAGAAGAAGTTATTTAATATAATGATTTTTGATTTAGCAGCCGCATATTTCTCTGTAATGAAAATAAAATATACTCCTCCACAAAAAGGAAGAAAACATCCAGTTTATAGATTTTATGGGAAAAATGATGAGTATATTTTTGAAGTACGATATGGTGGTACTGGTGCTAATGCATTACAAAGGGGGATGTGGACCCATACTAAAAACGCTGAACGTTTTTTCAAATCAATTACAGGGGGATGGATGAAGTATGATGTTAATAAAATTTTATTAAGCCTATTCGCGCGTGCACTTGTTGCATCTAAAGAGAAACATAAAAAAATTCTGAAGATTCTGTAATATTAATTTTAAGGAAACCAGCTTCTTGTTTATTATAATAAATGTACGCCTTTACTCTTAGAAATTAAAAATAAATACTCCTTTGTTGCTTTGTACGAATTATCGGACCACTCATTTGTCCAGCTCATAGATTTCATTACATGCGCTTTATGATTAATTTCAACGACTTTGTAAGGTAAGTTTAAGTCTTCAAGTAGGGAAGCAATCTCGTCGCGTGTAATTCGACCTCTATTGTTGTAAGAAAGAACAACATATTTAGCTTTTGTATTTTTAATTAGTCGTTCAATCGCGTTAACAACTACATATTTTCCATTTTTATCGCGACGATAATCTTCAAAAATCGAAGCAGACTCCTTGTCTCCAACATCAATTCGTCTGTTAGCTGAACCTATAAGTTTAGGCTGATCATTCAGGCATATTGTAGTCCACAAATGATAATAAGATGCATATCTAACACGCGATGGAGGCATTTTTTCATTAGAAGAACCATAAGGCGGATCATAATAGGCAAGGTCTACTTTATCTTCTTGAAGTTTTGATAATAGTTTAAAAATATCTTCCTTATAAACTTTATGAGTTTCATCGTTTATTTTTATTTTTGGGATTTCCAGTCGCATAGTATTATATGAGCGCTTTGCCCATTTACGTAAATATGAAACATGATGACCAATTGTACTATCTACTTTATCCATAGCTAAAATAAGACTTGTTAATAAAACTGACTTTTCGATTTGATTTTTAGCAATTTTGTCTATTTCTTCTCTAATTGCATCAAGCTTTTGAGTGTTGTGAATTTGCCATATTCTTTTCTTCCCGTCTTTTTGAACAGATTCACCATTATTAGGATGACCACCGTAATGTTTAGTAAACCATCCATTCTTCCCTGGAAGGTTATTTAGATGATCAATTAGGGGTTGATAATAGGCGGCCCCCTTTTTGTTTAAAAGGTAACACTCAGCAAAAACTTTCGACCAAACCGCCACATCATTACAAAAAACTTTATATCCTGCTTGATTGAGGGCTTGAGAAACTCTTGTTGTTCCAGAGAATCCATCAAGAATGGTGTGAATACCTAATGGTTCAATAAGGGATAAGATATATGGGATGATTTTAGCCTTCGACCCCGTATACTTAATCCCTTCTGTCTCAATATCTAGAAATTCATCGGGGGCCAAAACCGGGAATGATTTATTGTTGCTTCTTGTATTAACTAATGGTAGACAAGCTTGAATTTGCATCGTTTAAATCTGATTTCTAATTAATCCCACAAATTTTCCTCTAATTTCGAGTTTTTTGGGATAAATGTTTTTAAGTTTTTTATTCCTTGGTTCTAAGAATATCTTACCATTTTTTCTTTTGAATATTTTTAATGTAGCACCTTTCTTTGTAATAGCGACTACCGTATCACCAGATTCGGCAGCGAGCTGATGTTTTATTATTACAGTATCTCTATCCCAAATACCATCATCCACCATGCTATTTCCTTTTACCTCCAGGGCATAATATTGTCCAGGTCTATTAACCATTGAAAGGGGAACGTTTATTGGTTCGGGATTTTCTAAAGGTTCTATAGGTTCACCTGCGGCAATATACCCGAGAAGAAAAATTTCCGCTTCTTTATTTTGAGGTTGTATCCCTCGAGAAACGTTATTTTCTTTTTTTAAAAACCCTTTATTCTTTAATGTTTCAATATATTGGTGAACCGTGGGAATTGATTTTTTGAAATGATGAGCTATTTCCTCGAGAGATGGAGAATAACCTTTCTCTTCATAAAAATTTAAAACAAAATCCAAGACTTTTTTCTGTTTTGGTGTCAGGTTTCTGAGTTTCATAATTGGATCTTGACAACTACCTAAAATTTTACTAAAATGTTTCTAAGATTGTCAAGAGGCAATCTTGGGAGAAGAACAATGGTAAATGGATATTTTTTTAAAGAAAAACATACAATCCATGTTTATTGGAAAGGTGTAAGAAGATATACAGAGGAGAATGGTGAGAAAATTCCAGAAAAGGCTGGTGTTTATGAAATTTTAGTGGAACTGGAAGATAAAAATAAGTATAGGAGAAAATACATCGGTCAAGCAGAAGATTTGCATAAAAGATACTTAGAACATCTTTCTGATGATGAAGAGAATGAAAATATTTATAATGGTGTAAGAAAGTATGTTTGTGGTTTTGATTATGCCTTGATAGAAAGTATGTCAGATAGGAAAGATGCAGAAAAAGAACTTTATAAGAAATATAATTATCCTTGGAATAAGGTTGAGCCAGAAGGTTCAGGGAAAGACTTAGATATCGAAGTTATTGAACATAATCCGTAAGGTGGTAAATAAAATGGCAAAGATAAAAGTTAAAAAAGCTATTGATGGAAATATCTTTCAAGATTCAAAAAATAGATTTTTCCGATTAACGAACCTTAATACCTCAGAAAAAAATGGGTTTTGACTATGGATAAATTTTTAGAAAAGTAGTATAATTTTAGCCACTATGGAGAGGAAAAATCTTATTGAAGAAATTGAAAAAATACGCAAATCACGTGTTATTACTTATTTAACAAGTGATCGGCAAGGGCCAATGAGTGCAAAAATTGCACTAGATGTAATTCCAATTATCAGTAAACAACTTCGGGTAATTGGCAAAACAAAAAATATCGACTTATTTTTGTATAGCACCGGTGGGAATACGATAGCCCCGTGGCGATTAGTTTCAATGATTCGTGAGTGCTGTGATAAATTCTCGGTCTTAGTCCCTTATAAAGCTCATAGTGCAGCAACAATGATTGCTTTAGGGGCAGATGAAATTATTATGAGTGACCTTTCGGAGCTTTCGCCAATTGATCCCTCAACAGCAAATATTTTTAATCCTCAAGACCCACAAAATTTACAAGCTAGAATCCCCATCTCGGTAGAAGACGTCATGGCTTATTTTGATTTAGCCAAAAATAAATTTGGTATTAAAAATGATGAGGAATTAGCAAATATTTTTAATAAGTTTGTGGAATCTAAACCCCAGATTCACCCCTTGGCCCTTGGTAATGTTAATAGAACTCATAATTTAATCCGCATTCTTGCTAAACGTCTTTTAAAAAGTCACAAATTATCTATGAAAGAAGAAGAAATAGAAAAAATCGTTGATTATTTTACTGAGAAACTTTATTCACACCAATATTTTATTGGCAGGAAAGAAGCAAAAGAAGATTTAGGCTTAAAAACTATTATCAAAGCGGACGAGAATTTATCAGAAGCAATGACTGATTTATACGAAAAATATGCAAAAGAAATGGAACTTGGTACCTTGTGGAATCCAGAAAATGAGCTTGGTTTAAATACGGCTCAAAATAGAAAAGATTATAAAATTGCTTTTATTGAAAGTTCACAGTCATCAAATCAATTTGAGCTTTCAATTGAATATAAAAA
>CAZRDI010000110.1:0-5009 GCA_964598825.1 uncultured Dehalococcoidales bacterium | reverse complement strand
GTTGACACTAACGGGAAGGAGTTACCCCCGGGTCAAACCGGATACCTCACTATAAATAAACCGTGGCCGGGGATGCTGCTTGATATCTACGGCAACCCGGACCGTTATCGAAAGGCTTACTGGACACGCTTCCCGGGTTCATACTATGCCGGGGACTTCGCCATGCGCGATGAGGACGGCTATTTCTGGGTACTGGGGCGGGCTGATGAGGTGCTCAAGATAGCCGGGCACCGTATCGGGACGGCAGAGATTGAGGATGCCACCATATCTTACCCCGCGGTAGCCGAGGTAGCGGTTACAAGCAAACCGGATGCGATAAAGGGCGAAGCCCTCGTTTTATTCGTCACCCTCAAGGAAGGTGAGTCACCCTCACCCGCCACGAGAAAGGCAATAGCCCAGCACCTGCGCCGGGTCGTTGGTCCTATCGCCACCCCGGATGAGATTTACTTTGTAGAATCTCTACCCAAAACGCGAAGCGGCAAGATTATACGCCGTGTGCTAAAAGCCGTAGCCTCAGGGAAGAGCCTCGGTGACCTCACTACCCTGGAAAATGAGGCATCTGTAGAAGAAGTGAAGAGAGTGTATGAAAGCCTGAAGAAGGTCTCCGCAAAAACCGAGAAGCCCCCGGAGAAAAAGTGAGATTGATTTATGCTGAACCGGTTGAAAAGGATTGAGAAACGTTACCAGGAGCTTAACCAGCAGATGGCAAAACCTGAGGTATCGTCTGACCCAAAACAATTACAGATACTGGCCCAGGAGAGAGCTGGCATTGAAGGCCTGGTAACAAAGTATAAGGAGTATAAAGCAACCGCTAAGTCGCTGGAAGAAACAAGGGCTATGCTAAACGGCGAACTGGATGAAGAGATGGCGGTTCTAGCCAAGCAGGAGATAGAAATCCTGGAGCCGCAACTGAACCGTCTGCTTCAAGAGCTAAAAACTGCCCTCTTGCCCAGGGATGCCCATGACAATAAAGACGTAATTATGGAAATCCGGGCCGGAGCCGGTGGCGATGAAGCCGGGTTGTTCGCCGCCGACCTCTTTCGCATGTATAGCCGCTATGCCCAATCTAAAGGCTGGACAATAGATATTATCAATATTAATGAAGGCGGCATCGGCAGCTTTAAGGAAATCATATTTGAAATAAAAGGCAGAGGTGCTTTCAGTCGCCTGAAGTATGAAAGGGGTGTGCACCGCGTACAGCGAGTGCCCGTCACCGAATCCTCAGGTAGAATTCACACCTCAACGGCCACGGTAGCCGTTCTACCAGAGGCTGAGGAAGTGGAGCTATCTATTAACCCCGATGACTTGAGAATTGACATCTTCCACAGCGGCGGTGCCGGAGGACAGAATGTAAACAAGGTAGCCACCGCCGTGCGCATCACCCACCTGCCCACGGGTATGGTAGCCACCTGCCAGGATGAGCGCTCACAGGGTAGAAACAAGACGAAGGCGATGGCAGTCCTCCGAGCCCGACTTCTGGATATAGAACAGCGCAAACAGGACGAAGAAATAAGCAGACAGCGCCGCTCACAGGTAGGCACCGGTGACCGCGCCGAAAAGATACGCACCTATAACATACCCCAGAGCCGTGTATCCGACCACCGCATCGGTCTAACCCTTCATAACCTGCCCCAGGTACTGGAAGGTGAGATTGACGAACTTATCGACGCCCTGGCTACCAGTGACCAGGCAAAACAGATAGGGGAGCAACTGGCATGACTCTCAAGCAAGCTCTCAGTCGTGCCCAGGAGATGCTCACCGCTAACAATATTGAGGATACCCTGCTGGAATGCGAGCTGATGCTGAGACACGCCCTGAAAATAAGCCGCGTCCAGCTATATCTGGACCTCAACCACGAACTCAGCCTTGAACAAGAGAAGGCCTTCTGGAGTCTAATTAAACGCCGCCTCAACAATGAGCCCGCAGCCTACATCACAGGACATCGTGAGTTCTATGGGCTCGATTTCTACGTTAACCCTGATGTTCTTATCCCCCGACCGGAAACTGAACTGCTGGTAGAAAAGGCTCTCAACCTGGCCCAAAAGCGCCCTGTATCTACCATAGCTGAAGTTGGCACCGGCTGTGGTGCTATCGCCATCAGCCTAGCGCTGAATCTACCCCACACCAGAATATACGCCACAGATATATCAGACAAGGCTCTCAAGGTTGCCCTAACTAACTGCCAGAAGCACGGGGTAGCAAATAAAGTTTGTCTCCTTGAGGGCGATATGCTCAACCCTTTACCTGAGCCTGTCGACCTCATAATAGCCAATCTACCTTACGTTACAGAATCGGAATTACCCCTCGTGCCTTCAGCGAACGTTGAGCCACTGCTGGCGCTAAACGGAGGCACGGACGGACTGGAAAAGATATATCAACTATGCCGCCAGCTAAACGATAAGCTTCACCCCACCGGCCGTCTCCTCCTGGAGATTGGACAGGGACAGAGAGAGGCGGTAACCACCCATCTGCACCACCTTTTCCCCACGGCTGAAATAGAAGCGGCACCGGACCTGAGCGGTATAGACCGCGTGGTAAGCCTGACTCTTACCGCCCAACTTGCCACAGAAGCCCCTCTGATGTTAAAATAATTACTCGGGTTCTGCATAAGATTCAAAATAGAAGGAGGAATAAGCTCAATGAATATGATTGTCTGCGTCAAACAGGTGATTGACCCCGAGGCACCACCAGCCAGTTTCAAGATTGACTCCTCCAGTAATAAGGTAGTGCCACCGGCGGGTATGTCGCCCGTAATCAGTCCCTTCGATGAGAATGCCGTAGAGGCAGCACTGAAGATTAAGGATGCCCAGGGTGGTAAAATCACGGCTGTAAGCATGGGCGTCAACCTGCTACGGGACGTGGTAAAGAAACCGTTATCCATGGGTGCTGATGAGCTCATCCTGCTGGAGGATGAAGCCTTTACCGATGGAGATAGCTGGTCAACAGCCTACGCCTTAGCTATGGCTATCAAGAAGATAGGCGAGTATGACATTATCTTCTGCGGCAGGCAAGCTGCTGACTGGGATGCCGGGCAAGTAGGCTCTGGCATCGCCGAGATACTGGGATTACCCTGTATAACTTTAGCTAAAAAGATAGACATCACCGACGGCAAAGCAAGGGTAGAACGGGTAACTTCCGATGGCTATGAGGTTGTTGAGGTAGCCCTGCCCGCCCTCATTACGGTAAGCAATGAGTTTGGCGAACCCCGTTATGCCACTATAAAAGGTATTATGGCAGCTAAGAAAAAGGAGCCTACCGTCTGGAAACCGGCTGATATAGGAGTTGAACCTTCCCAAATTGGTGCTGCCGGTAGACGCAGCAAGCTGCTTAAACTATTCCAGCCGGTCCGTGAAGATAAATGCGAAATTGTAGAAGGAGAGAGCCCGGAAGAAGCAGCGGCTAATCTGGCCCAGAAACTCAGAGAGGCTAAAATACTATAAAGAACTGAATTTTCAGGTCTTTAACCATAATTAAGGAGGAAAATCTTATGGCTGAATATAAAGGTGTCATGACTTACGGCGAAATTACAGAGGGAAAACTGGCAGCAATTTCCACCGAACTGCTGGGTTGCGGCAGGAAGCTGGCTGATGAACTGGGTCAGGAACTATGCGCTGTACTGGTCGGCAGCGATGTCAGCAACCAAGCACAGGAAGCTATTGCCTTCGGTGCCGATAAGGTATATGTAGTTGACGACCCGCTACTTAAAGATTATCAGGGTGATTCCTATGCTGCCGTTATGGAAAAGGTAGTAAAGCAGGTAATGCCTCAGGTTCTCATTCTAGGGCAGACCTCTATCGGTCGCGACCTGTCCCCCAGGCTCGCTTTCAAGCTGGAGACAGCCGCCTCCATGGACTGCGTGGACCTGGCTATTGACCCCGACTCAAAGCTACTCCTGCAAACGAGACCGGTGTATGGCGGAAACGCCCAGGCTACTTTCACCTGCGAGTCTAACCCCCAGATAGTCACCATCAGAGCCAAAGCAATGTCCCCACTGGAACGAGACGACTCAAGAAAAGGCGAAGTCGTTAATATTGAAGCCGGGCTGGACCCCTCAGCCGTACGAACCAAGATGGTGGAGAAGGTGCAGGAAGAGGTAGAAGGAATAAGGCTGGAGGATGCCGAAGTAGTAATCAGCGGAGGTAGAGGCATCGGCAATGCCGACGGTTTTAAACAACTGGATGAACTCGCCAAAATACTGAAGGGAGCAGTAGGTGCTACCCGACCCCCCTGCGATAATGAGTGGGTGCCAGACTCGGCACAGGTAGGACTTACCGGCAAGATTGTTACCCCGGACCTCTACATTGCCATAGCTCTTTCCGGTTCAAGCCAGCACCTGAGTGGCTGTTCCGGCTCCAAGAATATCGTGGCTATAAATAAAGACCCGGAGGCAAATATCTTCAAGGTAGCCCACTACGGGGTAGTCGGCGACTGGAAAAAGGTAATTCCTGCTTTTACAGAAAAGGTTAAGGAGCTTCTGGCCGGGTAAGAAAACTACGCCTGATCAAGCTCGTGTAAAGTCCCCCTCTTCCTAAAGAAGAGGGGGACTTATTATACAGGATAGGACTTTACCTCACAGAATCGGACGACCCGTAAAGCTAAGCCTTCTCAGCCTGCCGCTCGGCAATGATTTTTTGGGCGACGTGGGCCGGCGCCTCCTCATAGTGGCTAAACTCTACGCTGTAGCTTCCCCTGCCCTGGGTTATTGACTTCAGGTCTACGGCGTAGCGCATAACCTCAGCCAGCGGCACCTGAGCGTCAATAGTATTGAAGCCATCCTCGGGGTTCATCCCCAGCACCCGGGCCCGCTTAGTATTAAGGTCGCCGATAATATCCCCGGTGAAATCCTCAGGAACCCTCACCCTGATATTCACTATCGGTTCCAGCAGGATGGACTGACCTGAAGATAAACCTTTCTTCAGCGCCCCCGCCCCGGCAATCTTGAAGCATATATCCGAGGAATCAACCGGATGAAAACTGCCGTCATAGACCCTCGCCCTTAAATCGACAAC
>CAZRDI010000109.1:0-5074 GCA_964598825.1 uncultured Dehalococcoidales bacterium | reverse complement strand
AGGGGAATAATCCTGTATGGATACTATTGAAACACCGCTTTACTTGGTGTTTCTGTTCGTTTGTTTAGTATTATCTGTCTTTTTTTCCAGCTCGGAAACAGCTTTTCTTTCCCTCCGCAGGTTCAGGATTGAGCACCTGGTTGGCGCCGAGGTAAAGGGAGCCAGGCGTGTGGCCAGGATAATTCAACGGCCAGGGAAATTTCTCTCCACGGTCTTACTGGGTAATACCCTGGTTAACACCGCTGCCGCCGCTCTGGCTACCGCATTAGCCGTATCCTACTGGGGGGAGCGCTGGGGCATCATCATTGCTACCGTTGGTCTGACCATCATTCTGCTGATATTCTGTGAGACCACTCCCAAGATTATAGCTACTCGTCATGCCGAGCGGGTGTCCTTCACCTTCGCCAGGCCGATAGGGGTAGTATCATGGTTATTTACGCCCTTCGTGGCGGTATTAAGCTGGATAGCCTCGGGGTTTATCAAGCTGGGAGGTGGGGCACCTTTACCGAGGTCATTGGTGAGCGATGAAGAGATACGTGCCATGATATCGGTGGGGCATAGAGAGGGGACGGTAGAGGAATCCGAAGCAGAGATGCTGCACAATGTATTTGACTTTGGTGACCGGCCAGTGCATGAGGTGATGGTGCCGCGGCCGGAGGTAATATGTATAGAGCAGGGTTCAAAGGTAGCCGACTTTCTGGCGCTCTATGCCGAATCGCCCTTATCGCGTTTCCCGGTATATCAGGAAAACATGGACAATGTAGTGGGGATACTATCGGTAAAGGATATGCTGATGGCGCAGGCGAAGGGAGCGATAGATAATGACAGCATTATTGATGAGTTGGTGAGACCGGCGTATTTTGCACCTGAGACGAAGCGGATAAGCGAGCTTTTTGCCGAGATGAGGGACAGGAACTACCGGATGTGCGTGGTAGTAGACGAATTTGGGGGGACGGCGGGTATAGTAAGTCTGAGTCGTCTGGTAGAGGAGATAGTAGGGCCGGTGGGGGATGAGCTGGCGTCGGTAGAGAGGGAATATGAAGCGATAAACGATTACACCTTCCAGATAGACGGAGGGATGCGGATTGAAGAGGCGAATGAAGAGATGGAGTTAGAGTTACCGGAAGGTGATTATGAGACGGTAGCCGGGTTTGTGCTGAGTCGTTTGGGGCAGATACCGAAAGCGGGGGAACAGTTAAGGTATAAAGGCATGAAGCTGGTGATAGCGGAGATGAAGGGGTTGAAGATAGAGAAGATTCTGCTGGTGAAGGAGAGAGATGCAGCGCCTGCGGATTAGCTTCCGTCGGGGACAGTTGGAATGCCGCGGGTGTACAAAGATTAAGGGCAGAGTGATGCTATATGTCAGGTGTTGAGATTCTATATTTAGTGTTAATTTTTATCTGTCTGGTTTTGTCCGCTTTCTTTTGTAGCTCGGAAACGGCCTTTACCTATTTGCAAAAATTCAGGATTCAGCACCTGGTTAACGCCGAGGTAAAGGGAGCCAGGCGTGTAGCCAGGATGGTTCGGCAGCCGGAGAAGCTTCTCTCCACGGTCTTACTGGGCACTAACCTGGTTAATACCGCTGCCGCCGCTCTGGCTACCGCATTAGCCGTATCCTACTGGGGGGAGCGCTGGGGCATCATCATTGCTACCGTTGGTCTGACCATCATTCTGCTGATATTCTGTGAGACCACTCCCAAGATTATAGCTACTCGTCATGCCGAGCGGGTGTCCTTCACCTTCGCCAGGCCGATAGGGGTAGTATCATGGTTATTTACGCCCTTCGTGGCGGTATTAAGCTGGATAGCCTCGGGGTTTATCAAGCTGGGAGGTGGGGCACCTTTACCGAGGTCATTGGTGAGCGATGAAGAGATACGTGCCATGATATCGGTGGGGCATAGAGAGGGGACGGTAGAGGAATCCGAAGCAGAGATGCTGCACAATGTATTTGACTTTGGTGACCGGCCAGTGCATGAGGTGATGGTGCCGCGGCCGGAGGTAATATGTATAGAGCAGGGTTCAAAGGTAGCCGACTTTCTGGCGCTCTATGCCGAATCGCCCTTATCGCGTTTCCCGGTATATCAGGAAAACATGGACAATGTAGTGGGGATACTATCGGTAAAGGATATGCTGATGGCGCAGGCGAAGGGAGCGATAGATAATGACAGCATTATTGATGAGTTGGTGAGACCGGCGTATTTTGCACCTGAGACGAAGCGGATAAGCGAGCTTTTTGCCGAGATGAGGGACAGGAACTACCGGATGTGCGTGGTAGTAGACGAATTTGGGGGGACGGCGGGTATAGTAAGTCTGAGTCGTCTGGTAGAGGAGATAGTAGGGCCGGTGGGGGATGAGCTGGCGTCGGTAGAGAGGGAATATGAAGCGATAAACGATTACACCTTCCAGATAGACGGAGGGATGCGGATTGAAGAGGCGAATGAAGAGATGGAGTTAGAGTTACCGGAAGGTGATTATGAGACGGTAGCCGGGTTTGTGCTGAGTCGTTTGGGGCAGATACCGAAAGCGGGGGAACAGTTAAGGTATAAAGGCATGAAGCTGGTGATAGCGGAGATGAAGGGGTTGAAGATAGAGAAGATTCTGCTGGTGAAGGAGAGAGATGCAGCGCCTGCGGATTAGCTTCCGTCGTGGAGAGGAAGTAAGATTTATCTCCCACCTGGATATAGTGCGCCTGTGGCAGAGAGCCCTTCACCGAGCCGGCGTGTCACTGGCTTACTCCGAGGGATTTAATCCCCACCCCCGAATATCACTGGCGGCTCCTCTCCCGGTGGGGGTAACCAGTGAAGCTGAGCTAATGGATATATTTTGCTCCCGATCGGTTTCACCCCACTGGTTGACCGCTGCCGTCAGCCAGCAGCTACCACCTGGCATTGAGACACTACAGGCGTATCAGATGACTCTGAATATGCCGTCTCTGCAATCGCAGGTTCGCTATGCCGAGTATAAGGTTGAAGTGCAGACGGAAAAAGGGCAAAGGGATATAGAGGCAGATCTCAGTTCTTTGCTCTCACTCAAGCACCTGCCGTGGCAGCATCAGAGAGACACTGGCCCGCGAAGCTATGACCTCAGGGCTTTAATCGATGACTTGTGGCTTATTGATGGTCATCCCCCGTATTGCACTATAGGTATGAAGTTACGTTGTGATAGTAGCGGTTCGGGAAGACCTGAGCAGGTCGCTCTGGCTCTGGGTTTTACTTCTCCTCCAAAATTGATACACCGCACCAGGCTTATCCTGGCAGGAAAATAGTGAAAGGTCTAATACAGACCAGCATCATAATTGTTGCTCTTATCGCTGTTGGCTTTATTACCAGCATTGTCATCACCAATAACCTTAATAGTGAAGTGGCGGCTGCTCGTGAAGAAGGTTTTGAGGAAGGGTATGCCCAGGGTTATGCGATGGGCTATCGGGAGGGGAGCAGGGTTGGCTATCAAGAGGGCAGTAAGGTTGGCTATGAAGAGGCTAAGGGTGAAGACTATGATAGCGAGTATGAAGCAGGTTTTCATTTTCTCTACAATCCTACCTATGACGAGGTGCGGGAAATCCTGTACGGGTGCGAGATGGGTTCAGCCTGGGGAATTAACAATGCCATTGAAGATAAAGGTGTTCGGGCGATATATGTCCGGTGTCAGATTGATGCTGAGGGAAGGGTTCGCGTTGCAGATCTGGTTGCTTTTGAGACTATAGATAAGGGGCTGATTTTTATCGAGCCCTCGTCCGGTCGGGAGGTAAAGCTGGAAATCGGTGAGCGTTACTCTGATCTGAATATATTCTCTGACCTGGGGTACGACGGTATAATTACTAAAATACAAGTCGTCTGGTAGATAAATTAAGGGTAGTTAGATGCAGGAGTTAAGGTGGGAATTCAGTATTGGTAAGGCGATGGCCAGAATTGCCCTCGGGATAGTTATCCTGATAGAGGGGCTTATTGCCCTGGACTTCATTGTTTATATAGGTGCTATGGGTTGCACCTTCGGTAATGAGGTTGTGGCTGCTTATGATGATGACTATGACAGAGGTTATATTCAGACCTATGATAGTGGTTATCAGGAAGCCTATAGTGAGACGTACATCAGGGGGTATGAGAAGGGGTACGAAATTGGGCTGGAGACTGGTCCTGTGGGGGAGGTGGCTACCCGGGTTGAGCTTCATAACCCTACTTATGAAGAGATGATGGAATTTCTGGCTCGTGATGATACAGATAGCAACGATTATATTAAGGGTGAGTATGTCTGCCGTGATTTTGCCGCCGATGTTAATAATAATGCCGAGCGTGAGGGTATCCGGACGGCATATGTGCGTATTCGTAGTGAGGGGTGGGGTCATGCTATAGTTGCTTTTCAGACGGTGGATAAGGGACTTCTTTTCATTGAGCCGATGTCAGATACGGCGGTAAGGCCGGCTGTAGATAAGACCTACTGGTGGCTGGTCAGGGGAACCAGACCGGAATATCATCGTGCCAGAGTGCTCGAAATGCAGATTATATGGTAAATATTAAGTATGTCTCTAAGGGATAGAAAGTTGTTGAATGCTAAGCAGCCACTGCCGTTGGAGCAGAGGGTGTTGCACTTTATCCGGGAGCACAGCTTGGTGTCAAGCCAGCAGAAACTCCTGGTGGCAGTATCCGGTGGGCCGGATTCGGTCTGCCTGCTCCATATTCTGGCTGAGCTCCGTGATGAACTGGATATAAAACTGCATGTGGCTCACCTTGACCATCAGTTGCGGGGTGTTGAGTCCGAGGCTGACGCTGAGTATGTTTCCGATCTGGCTTCTCGCTTGAGTATCCCGGCCACTATAGAACGGCGCAATGTGAAGGGCTATAAAACTCAGCAGCGCATCTCACTGGAAGAGGCAGCCCGCGAGGTGCGATATAACTTTCTGGCTAAAATAGCAAGCTCTATCGGGGCTAATCGGGTGGCGGTGGGGCATACTACCGATGACCATGTGGAGACTATACTGATGCACCTGATTAGAGGAACGGGAATAAGGGGTCTCCACGGTTTGCAACCGGTCAGTCGGTGGCAGTCTTCGGGGAATGACCTTACTGTAATAAGACCT
>CAZRDI010000108.1:0-5122 GCA_964598825.1 uncultured Dehalococcoidales bacterium | reverse complement strand
GCTTTGATTTGCTTCCGGCAAACGTCCCTGGGGAGCCTGTATGGTGGTATAGCGTGGGTGAGCAACCCTCCTGGCTCTTCCCTAGCCTCAAAGATGGTTACACCGTGACCAAGTCCCCTGAGATAATACGCGGCGGAAAGGCCCGCCGGTCCGGAGCCCACAATGGCTACGCTCTTTTTAGTTTCGCTTTGGGGAGATTTAATCATCTCATCCGCGTGCTCAAGGATGTAATCGCCCATGAACCGCTCCACGCTTCTAATTGATACCGCTTCGTCAAAATTACCGCGATTGCACTCGCTTTCACAGAAATGGGGGCAGACCCTTCCCGTTATTGCCGGAAAGGGGTTGGAGTCAAGCAGTATTCGGGCAGCGCCGGGCAGGTCGCCATCCCTGATTTTGTTCAGGTATGAGGGTATGTCCACGTTAGACGGGCAGTCCGCAGAGCACGGCGTGTTATTTACTCTTGTGCCCCCGAATATCGAGTGGAATCTCCCTTCCCCGATTACGGCGTAGCATACCCTGCCGCCTTTCCTCATACAGTAAAACCTGTTGTCAGGAACCCAGTAGTACCAGCACCTGTTGCTCTGGCAGATGTTACCGGCTATGGTGCCCATTTCCCTGATATGCGGTGAGGCTGCCCCCCGCGCCGCCTCAGCCAGTATGGAGTACCTGTCTTTTACCAACTCGTCTCTGGCTATGTCTTCCAGCCTGGTTAGAGCGCCTATCCTTAGCGTTTGACCTTCTTCCCTGATATAATCCAGACCAGAAATGGTCTTAATGTTTACTATAACCTCGGGGTAGTCAGGCAAAATCTCGTCCTTCATCCGGCCCAGCAGGTCTGTACCACCCGCAATGACCTTCGCCCTCCCCGCATATTCCTTGAGGATGGAGGTTGCCTCTTCTACCGACGACGCGTTTATATGTTTGAATTCTCTCATTATATTGATTTTGGCTTCTTGCTATGCCTTCCCTAATACTTTAAGGACTCTGTCTGGGGTGATAGGGAAGCCATCGACCCATTTGCCTATGGCGTTGTGGACGGCAGGGCCAATAAGCGCAGGAATAACGGTAGCCACGTCCTCGCCGATACCAACAACTCCATAGGGTCCATAGCCCATTCCCGTCTCCACGAGGAGGGTATCTATGGTTCCAACATCAAGTATCGTCGCAATTTTGTAATTTAGAAGATTACCGTTAAGCATGACACCTGTCCTGGGGTCGTGGATGACTTCCTCGCTTCGGCCTCTGCCCACCCCCATATACGCTCCGCCATATTGCTGTCCTTCGCAACCCTCCCAATTTATCACCTTACCAACATCGTTGACAGTAACTACCTTCGTCACCTCAACCTCTCCGGTTTCATCATCCACCTCGACTTCCATGAAGTGTGCCTGCCGGCATAGACGGAGACGTGCATCTGAATAAGCTCCGCTTTGAACCTGCCAGGCGTATGCAAACAGGGGTGGCCTGAAGGGATAGCCAGCGGGTTTCTTGCCGGCGCCCAGCGGCTCGCCACGAGGTGAGAGAAGCGGCCCCATGGCACCGGAAAGCCCGACAAACTCTGCCATCGTCTTTCTATTTGACGGGTTTGCTTTCTCGTAGATTACACTTTCTTTAATATCTAAATCCTCAGGTTTCTTGCCCGGGAAAGTAGGGGGAAAGCTGCCCAGTTGCGATGTACCCGTAGGACTTGTAGCCACTTCAAGAATCCTTCGTTTCAGAAGCCTTGCCACATTTCTGATGGCAAACCCGTTAACGGACATATTAGTGGAGGAATCGGGTGTCATGGCAAAGAAACCGGTATCGGTTTGCGGCTGGTAATAAACATCTTCTATACGCATCCCCAGTTCGTCAGCAGCAATCTGGCAATAAGCAGTTTCGGCATTAACCCCAACGTCAGCACGGCAACCCATAATACTAGCGGTTCCATCATTACGCTCGATACGTATCGCTATTTCACTCGACCCCGCTGAGTCATCCCACTCATGTGTCCATGTGAAGCCCACCCCATGCATTTTGCCGTTGGGGAGTCTTTTCGTCCCCGGGGCATGCCACTTCTCATCCCAACCCATTGCTGCTTTTCCTTTCTCCACACATTCGTTCAGGCTGTCTCTAACCTGGAATCCCATATCTGCCTTTTGGGCGTCCAGCCAGGCCATGTCATGCCCCTCGGCACCATCGTTTTTAAGTGCGACCTCTATAGGATCAAGCCCCAGTGTCTCCGCTACATGACTAAATACCAGAGTAAGACTGTGGCAATTTGCGTTTTGCTCACAGCGCACCGGCACTGTTGGTCCCTTGTTTACCTGCACCGCCTCCATCTTGCCGTATACGTTGGGTATCCTGGTGTTTTCAATAATGTGCTTGACGATGCCAAAGAACGGCAGCATTTGGTTGGCGAGCACGGCTCTCCCTTTTACGGCTGTAATCGTCCCATCCAGCTTGGCCCCTACCTTAAAATAATAGACCCCTTCATCCATCTCCCCGCCGTAGAAGTCCTCCCGCCGGCTAAAGAGCCACTTAACGGGCCGGCCCGTCCTCCTGGCCAGGACAGCGGCGCAGTAGTGCCCTCCCAAATTCCAATTCGTATGAGACCACCCGCCGAAACTGGCGCCCTGGTAGAGGCAGTGGATTTGGATCTTATTCATGGGTATACCACCAAACCACATAGATATCGCACGTTTGCATATATGTGGATGTTGCTGCTTAACCCAGACCTCCGGGTACTCCCCGTTCCATTTGAACACCCCGCAGGGACGCTCCGGCCCAATCCACGTATTAAGTCCCTGCCTGAAGCTGAACTCAATTATCTTATCCGCCTCGGCGAAGCCTTTCTCCACATCACCGTGCTCCTGCACGTCAATACCCTGATTGTATATATTGCCGTCAGGGTAGGTTTCGGGGTCGGCTAAAGGAGCATCCGGCTGCGCCGCCTGCTCCGCATCCAGGACAAAGGGGCGTTCCTCCCACTCCACGTCTATCATCTTCAGGGCACGTTCCGCTATTTCCTCGCTGTCAGCAGCGACAATGGCACCTACTTCTTGCCCCTGGAAGTGGGCTATCCTGGGAAGGACTGGCTCAGACGATAGTTCATGCCCACCTAGATCCGCCACGGGTGGTAGCTCTGGGTCATCATATCTCAGTATAGCCCTTACGCCTGGCAACGCCTCGGCTTTGTTGATGTCCATGCTCTTTATTTCTGCATGGGGGTACGGGGATGTAAGGAATCTTGCGTACAGCATTCCTGGCAGTCGTACATCTATCGTATATTTTGCATAGCCGGTTGCCTTCTCATACCCATCCAGCCGGCGCACACCGCGTTTGCCTATATTCCGGTATTCCTTCAGGGGATACTTGTCACTCCTCAGGTTATCAAAGAGCTCTACGATTTTTGACATTTCATCGTTGGCCATATTCTCTATCCTGTGTACAAATTATTAGCCGCTTCCAGTATTGCTTTGACGTGCTGGGGATATGTGCCGCACCGGCACAGGTTGCCGGCAAGGGCTTCCTTTATTTCCTCTTCCGTTGGGCTGGGGTTCTTGTCCAGCAAAGCCTTCGCAGTGACTACAAAACCGGGCGTACAGTAACCGCACTGCATACAGCTGTGCTTGACGTATGCTTCAACAAGTGGGTGGTTGGCTCTGGCGATTCCTTCCACGGTCTCTACGGTCTTGCCGTCACATTCTATGGCAAGCGTCATGCACGAGAGGACCGACCTCCCGTCCAAGATAACGGCGCAGGCACCGCATGCCCCTTCACTACAGAACTCTTTGTTTCCCGTCAGTCCAAGTTCAGTGTGCAGCAGGTATTGCAGGGTCCAGCTCGACTGGACCCTCACTTCATATCGCTCCCCGTTCACGACGAGGTTTATTTCTGCTTCGGACGTCGGGGCTTTTTTGCCTGCTTGTGGGATGCTCAAATGGTCTCCTTTTGGCTCCGGGTCGGATTATAAGCTTCTCCTGCAGATTTGTCAAAGGCGTGTGCTTGTCCATCGGATTAGCTGTTATCAAATCCCTTCGTCAGGCTCATGACATCCAACGGAGCGAGATACATTGGTATTATCCTGCCAACTTTTTCACAACCAGTGCCATGTTCTTACCGAAATGCCAAGCAGTCTTCATTCCTTCTTCGTCATTGGTCACTTCACCCTTTCCCCTGCCGAACGCAATGTTCCAGTAGGTCGAACCGGGCACTACCATATCGAGTATCTGGAACCAGAAGGTGAGTTGTGCAACAGTGAAGTTCTGCCCCGCTCGCCGAGCAACTACCAGAGGTCCACCCACCTTACCCTTAAAGACCTCCCTACCCAAGTGCGATAGGTGCCCCGCCCGTTCCATGAGCGCCTTAATGAGTGCAGTAGCTGACCCATAGTATACAGGTGAAGCCAAGATTATCCCGTCAGCCTTTCTCATCTTGAGATATATGGGAAACAGGTCATCTTCAATGGAACACCGTTCTTCTTCAGCGCAGGCTCGACAAGCATTACATGGCTTGATATCCAGCCCGGCTAGAGAAATAAGCTCAGTTTCTAGCCCTTCTTCGGCAATAGCCTCAAGAGCGTGGGCAGTGAGTATTTCAGTGTTACCATCCTTCCGCGGACTGCCTACTATACCAATGACTTTCATCTTACACCTCTTTACTTTGTCACATTATGCCCCTTTGTTAGTAGGTTTAAAGTAGTGACTTGATCCTCTGTGCGAGTTTGTTTAAATCTTCTCGAGTCGGCTTCATTGAGTAATCGGGTTTTATTGTGAAATTGTCGCCTTTGTACCGTGGAATTACATGCATGTGAACGTGAAATTCGTCTTGGCCTGCCGCTTCACCATCAGCAAGGAACAAGTTGACCCCCTCACATCTAACACCAGAATTTCTGACCGCTTTTGCGATTTTCATAGTCACTTTAAATAACCTGGCTCCCGTATCTTCATCTAATTCAGCCAGATAGGTAATGTGTTTCTTTGGGATTATTACAACATGTCCTGGATTAATAGGTTGGATGTCCATAAAAGCGAAGATAATCGAGTCTTCATAGGCCACGCTGACTGGAATAGTGCCTGCTGCTAGGTTGCCCTGCCCCCACAAAGGTTACCACTCTTTAAGTTAGAGCCAGCGATAGTTT
>CAZRDI010000107.1:0-5127 GCA_964598825.1 uncultured Dehalococcoidales bacterium | reverse complement strand
TTTTTGTCCTTTCAGACTAACATTATACATGGACTCCTTTTGGGGGGGCAGGGCAGTATAGGATTTGATCGTATTTATGCCTCTAAGCTACCTGCTCGCCACCCGCATTTTTCAGTGGTTGCCCAGCTTTTATTTAGTAGGACTGAGACCGGGACTAAGAATGTACGAGTACATCTAATAGACGCCGATGGGAATGATGTAATTCCTCCAATAAACGGACAAATGACTGTAAAGGAACCTCCCGATCAAAGACTGGAGCTTACTTCGCGTTTGGTAATGGAATTTGGTAACGTTGAATTCAAGAATTATGGTGATTACTCTGTGAAGGTAAACATTGATACCCAAGAGATAATTAGCATAAATTTATCCGTTGCACAACCGCCTCAAACTGCATAGGCAGTCCTCCTTACATGGTGTCTTGCTAATTCCCCCCCCTAATCGTGTAATAAATCCAATGACAACTTCAATCGAAGCTAATGTAGATAAGTTTGTCAGAAGGCTGAACCGCAATTGGTGCCACCCAGTTAGGGCATTATGTTCTTAAGGCGAGGGAGTATATCATTTGCAATGTCTCTCGCTATTATCCATGTATTCTCATCTACTAAGGCTGTCGTATCGGTTTTATCATCGCAGTATGGGCAGCTATTAAGTGATTGTTGCGGCGGGTCAATGTGGTAATCAGCATGTTCACGGAGTTCATAAAGAACCCGCAGTTTATTCCACCAAGGAGTATGCTGTTTTAGGGCTCGCCATAGGTCAGCGTGATCGCGGAAAGTATACCGTGGCTTAAACCAACCCTTTTTAGCTGTTGACTCACATCCGATGAGATGACACGCATAATATGCTCTATTTATTGCTGTTCTGTAACCGGCTTCATTGGGCTCATAGTCTACAAGCCTCAGACCCAACTGTAAAAATTCTTGAGCATTGAATCTGACCACTTTAGACCCACTTAACATCAAGAGAAAGCTTATCCTCTATGAAGGGACGGATAAGCTCAGGTTGCGTATTGATAAATTTCTGCAACTCTTCGGTGAGTTCATCCCAGATATTTAAAGCTAATTGTGACTCAGCTTTAACAGTTATATCAAGTACGTATTGCTTCCAGTTGCTGTCATCAATAGCCTGCCACTTTCTAATTCTCGTATCGGTTACTACAATCTCTTTGAGATTAAGGATCTCCTTAGCATAGTTGGCAAAAGCACGTAGGACTTCTCTACACCTATCCCATGTAAGCTGTTCCAAATCTTGAGTGAGGGCCCCTGGTTCCCAGGTAGGTGGCCAAATATGGAAACGAGTAGCAGGCACCTGCGTGATTTTGAGATAGCCATTAAATATAGCACTACTACCAACCGCAGCACCGCTAGTAAGCTCAACACCACCACCCACCCCAAATATCTCCCCGCGTGGTACCTCAATCCACGTATAATAATGACCCGATAATGGCTCTTCTTGAGATTTGATTTCAATCGATACGATTTCAGTTTCCTCTTGTTTCTCAGAACTGGGTGGAACGTTGCGCGTGGTGATATCAAGTGGATCAAGCTCATCACAAAACCAGCAGTGATGAGTCTTCTGTGAAGTAGCTGTATCTTTGACTTCTTCCACTACCCTATCTGATAAATATATTGAATTGGCCATATTTATCACAACCCCAGATCATTTAAAAATCGTAGCAGAGCATCGAATTGCTCCTGCAATTCTTGACGGAGTCTATCATCATCGGGTAATTGTTGTGTTTCTTCACTCGCATTGAAATCCACATTTATGGTATCACCTTCACCAGGTTCAAGTTTTACATTCCAAGTTTTATGCTCAGTAGCTACTTTTAGCGTGCCTGCTCCTCCTATTAGTGTCTTTTGAGTCCTTTCGGAGATTTGAGGCGAGAGTATATTATCACGTATCCACTGCAGTGGCTCCACTCGTGGCACGGCAATTATAAAATTAACACCATACGAACTAATTTGAGACGACCCAAGGAAGAAATGTAAAGTGGGCGGGATCTTGCTTTCAGAAAATCTTGGTTCTCCACTTAAATCCCTAACATTAATCTTGTTTCCACCCGCTATAACCTCAATCTGATCCCGTTGGCTACTTACTAGCAGCCCTTCAGGGGATTGGCCAATTGCCAGAGGACGAGTCAAAATTTGCTGTAAATCTTTCTGATCTATACTTCTGGGTTGAGCTGGTGGGATTATTAGGACAGCAATAGTGCTCATTATCATGTCTATATTCGTAAGGTCAATCAAAGCGCGCCTCACTAAAAATTATTAGCGCTGTAATTATAGCACAAAGAGTCAAGTGGCCTGCCCCCCCAACATGTGACTCATGCTTAGTGCTTGGAATTTATCCCACTGATGTAACAGATATAATTATGGCATGTAATGTGCATTAAGGTCAATTATACATGTATACATGCGTATAACAATCATTACACGTAATAGACAACCTGTATAAAAATTGTCGCTCTAAACTGGCTGGCTTTTAGATACGAAAATTGAATATCTGACTCACCTAGAGTCCCTGCCTTGAAATAATCAACGGACAATGACATAATAGCAATACTGAATGACATATGGTCAAAAGAAAGGTGGTGAGAGAAGTAAGAAAAAGACTCTATGTGAGTCGCTGCTTTTGAAAAAATCAACGCCGATTGTCAGAATGTCAATACAGATTGTCAATATGTATATACAGGTTTCAAAGCTAAAAAAGGAGGTTTCAGCCCTCCGCCTCTCATTTTGAGTCCCTGTAGCTCAGTGGATAGAGCGGCTGCCTTCTAAGCAGCGGGTCGAGGGTTCGAATCCCTCCAGGGACTCCACACGCTCAACAGGAGCAACTGCTTTACATGATTCCCCTGCCCTATCACGGCTACGAGACGAATTATTGAACAGCGAGATATTCATGACGCTGGCAGAAGCACAAATATTGATAGAGTAATGGCGGAAGGAGAATTTTAACAAATAATAAAGGTATTCCTGCTGGACTTTAGGGGTTCTATAAGAATTACCTGGGCGCGGCATCCCCTTCTGTGGGTTCTGATGTTGCCTGTTCACCTGACCCGGATTCAAAAGAGGGTGAACCAGACATCAGGGCTTCGGTTAAAACGTAAGCGGCTTGTAGTGCCTCCGTAGGGCAAAGCGGAAAACATTCCTTGCATTTCCAGCACTCCTCAGAGGCTATCTCTGGAATGAAACTTATCTCTCGCCTTACTCCTCTGTCAACAAACCCAATAGCATTTTTCTTCTTAACTTCAGCACAGTATCTTACACACAGACCACAAAGAATGCAAAACGAGGGCTCTTTCTCTAAAAATGTTTTACCCGCACCATACTCCCGAGCCAAATCCTGCAATACCCCGGCATCTGGAGCATGAGCCAGCATCAGCTCCAAAAGCACTCTGCGAATTTTATCTACCTTCTCAGACCTGGTTCTTACCACTAAATTTTCTTCAACGGTGTAAACGCAGGCAGCAACGAGATTTGTCCTACCACGAGTTTCTACTTCTACTGTGCAAATTCGGCAAGCCCCATAGGGTTCCAATTTATCGTGGTGACAGAGTGTGGGAATGGATATCCCTACACTTTGTGCGGCCTCCAGAATGGTCATCCCTTCTTCTGCTTTAACTTTTTTTCCATCAATCTGTAAAAGGATTTCACTCATTTTCCTTTACTCTCTCTGACTATACTTCTTGCTTCTTCAGGGATAGGAGATGGAACAGGCCCACCAGAGAGCCTTCCCACCGCACCAAAGCGAGGGGGGCAAACTTCAAAGCAAGTCCCGCACTTTGTGCATCTCTCCTGGTCAATTACATGTATGTGGTCCTTGCTGCCTGCAATCGCCTCTGCAGGGCATTGCCTGAGACAAATCATACAGGCCTTACACTTCTCAGGGTCGATATAGTACGAGATTAGCCCCTTGCAGAAATAAGCCGGGCACTTCTTCTCCTTGATGTGTGCCTCATACTCATCCCTGAAGTAGCGTATCGTGCTTAGAACCGGGTTAGGGGCAGTCCTGCCTAAAGCACAAAGTGAGGCATCTCCGGTTACCTCGGATAGCTCCTCCAAATGCTCGATGTCGCCCTCTCTCCCCTTTCCTTCAGTGATATCAGTCAGGATCTTAAGCATCTGCCTGATGCCTTCACGGCATGGGACGCATTTGCCACACGATTCATCACTGAGGAAGTCAAGGAAGTACCTGGCGAGATCAACCATACAGGTATCTTCATCCATTACAATCATCCCACCTGAACCCATCATTGAGCCAGCCTTGGAGAGTTCATCAAAATCAACTTTCATGTCTAACTGTTCCTCAGGGATACATCCTCCGGATGGACCCCCGGTCTGCACTGCTTTGAACTTCTTACCTCCACGGATTCCACCGCCTACCTTATAGATAATATCTCTCAGGGTTACACCCATGGGTACTTCCACAAGACCGGTATTGTTTACCTTACCTACCAGGGAGAAAATCTTCGTCCCCTTGCTCCCTTCAGTTCCATATTGAGCAAACCAGTCAGCACCTTTGTTGATAATAAGTGGCACAGTAGCCCATGTCTCAACATTATTCAAGTTGCTGGGTCTATCCCAAACGCCCTTAATGGCGGTGTGGATATACTTCGGTCTGGGTTCTCCTACCTTGCCTTCTAATGCCGTCATCAGAGCGCTCGATTCACCAGAGACGAAAGCGCCGGCTCCCCGGTGCACTTTAACAGTGAAATCGAAGCCAGAGCCAAGGATATTTTCCCCGAGGAAACCATATTCCTCCGCTTGCTTGATAGCAATACCCACGTTCTCTACTGCCAGGGGGTATTCCTGCCGAACGTATATATAACCCTCATGGGAGCCGATGGCATAGGCCCCGATGGCCAACCCCTCAAGAACCGAATGGGGATTCCCCTCAAGAAGGCTCCTGTCCATATAAGCTCCGGGGTCTCCCTCGTCCGCATTGACAATCACATACTTTATCTCACCAAGGGCGTTGCGGGATTCCTCCCACTTTCTCCCGGCGGGAAATCCACCACCTCCCCTCCCTCTCAGGTTAGATTTCTTAACTTCCCCCAATACCTGCTCCGGGGTCATTTGGGAAAGGGCCTTGGCCAAAGCGGAATAACCACCGAGCGCCAGATAG
>CAZRDI010000106.1:0-5155 GCA_964598825.1 uncultured Dehalococcoidales bacterium | reverse complement strand
GCCCCCGATGAACTGGGCATTAGTCCCGCCGCCTACCTGAACGGCATGGGCGAAGCCGTTGGCGAACTGCGGCGCTATCTTCTTGATAGCATGAGAAAGGGTGACCTGTCACGTGGTGAGGAACTGTTATCGGCTATGGATGATATCTATAACATTTTAGTAACTATGGACTTCCCGGACGCTATAACCGGTGGTCTGCGCCACACTACCGATATGGTTCGCGGCGTTCTAGAAAGGACACGCAGTGACCTGACGTTAGTTATAAGGCAAAAAGAGCTGGAGAATAAAGTGGGAGAATTTGAAGAGAAACTTCAATAGCCCAAATAGAAAGGAGCTTTAGTAAATGGATCCAATAGTATACGCGGTAATAGCCAGTGTTCTGGGGCTGGGTCTGGCCGGGTTCATGGCCCTCTACGTATTGAAGCAGAGCCAGGGCTCGGAGAAGATAAGGGAGATATCAGCCGCCATCAAAGAGGGTGCTCTGGCCTTCCTGGGTCGGGAGTATCGTATACTGGCCATATTCGTGGTGGTAGTTGCCATCATCCTGGGCGTGATACCCAACCTCGGCTGGTGGGTAGCCGTAGCCTTTGTCTTTGGTGCCGTCTGCTCAGGACTGGCCGGCTTCATCGGAATGAGCATAGCCATCAGAGCCAACAGCAGGACAGCCGCCGCTGCCCAGCAGAGCCTGAATCAGGGACTGCGTGTCTCTTTCCGTGGTGGAGCTGTAATGGGGATGTGCGTGGTTGGCATCGGTATCCTCGGTTTAAGCATTCTATACTTCGCCTTCCACAACGACCCCAATTTCCTGTTCATCATACCCGGCTACGGCTTCGGTGCTTCCTCGGTAGCCATATTTGCCCGGGTCGGCGGCGGAATATACACCAAGGCAGCCGATACAGGGGCTGATATAGTAGGCAAGATTGAGCAAGGCATCCCTGAGGATGACCCCCGGAATGCGGCTGTCATCGCTGATTTTGTCGGCGACAATGTCGGTGATACCGCCGGCATGGGTGCCGACCTCTTTGAATCATACGTTGACTCAATCATTGCCACAATGACACTGGGAATGATAGCCGTCTTCGCTACCAGTAATCACCTAGGCAAACTCTTAGTCCCCAACGAGGCTACTGCCTGGTTCATACCCATGCTGGTAGCTGCCGGCGGCATTATAGCCTCAATTATCGGGATATTCCTGGTAAGGGTGGGGGAACAGGCCAAGATGGGCGCCCTGCTAAACGCCCTGCGCCGGGGCACGTTCGCGGCATCAATTCTCACCGCCGTCTTTTCCTTCCTAGTGGTCTATTTCCTCCGCGCTGACCTCGGTATATTCTGGGCTATCCTCGCCGGTCTTGTTGCCGGGGTTCTAATCGGGGAAAGCACCAATTACTTCACCTCTTATGCCTACAAGCCAACACTAAACGTCGCTGAGTCATCTCAAACCGGGGGAGCCACGCTTATAACCAGCGGCTTCGCCAACGGCTTGATGAGCACTATACCACCCATCATTCTGGTAGTAATCGCCATCCTACTGGCCTATCGCTTTGCGGATATCTACGGAGTAGCCATTGCCGGAGTCGGCATGCTGTCAACACTGGGCATACAGGACGCCACCGATGCTTATGGACCCGTGGCTGATAATGCCGGAGGCATCGTTGAGATGTCAGACCTGCCGCCGGAGATTAGAGAACGGACCGATGCTCTGGACTCGCTGGGTAACACTACGGCGGCTACCGGTAAGGGCTTCGCCATCGGCGCCGCCGGACTCACCGCCCTAGCTCTTCTGCTATCCTATACCCAGGCGGTAGGCATTGACCTGTCTAAATTCAACCTGCTTGACCCCCATGTTATTTCCGGCATTCTTCTGGGAGCCATGCTACCGGCTGTTTTCTGCGCCCTGACACTTAATGCAGTGGGCAAAACCAGCTTCTCCATAATCAATGAGGTCCGCCGGCAGTTCCGTGAGATAAAAGGCCTGATGGAGGGAGAGGCAAAACCCGAGTACAGCAGGTGCGTAGCCATCTGCACTACATCAGCCATAAAGCAAATGATTATTCCCGGCATAATGACCATAGTTGCACCGGTCATTGTTGGCCTAGTACTGGGACCGCTGGCACTGGCTGGATTCTTAGTCGGGGCTATTGCCTGCGGCTTTATACTGGCGGTAACCTTTGCCAACGCCGGTGGTTCATGGGATAACGCCAAGAAATGGATAGAGACCGGTGCTTTCGGCGGTAAGGGCTCGGATGCTCACAAAGCGGCTGTTATCGGTGATACCGTTGGCGACCCGATGAAGGATACCTCAGGGCCATCCTTAAACATCATGATAAAGCTAATGTCAATAGTATCCCTGGTTCTGGCACCAGTCCTGGCTAATTTTGCCGGTCTACTCTAGAGGATAACCAAGTAGAAACGGATTACCCCGGCGCTCGGTGCCGATAGTAGTATCAGGCCCGTGCCCGGGGTAAACTGCTGTATCATCCGGCAGCGTCATAAGCTTGGTACGGATACTATCCATCAGTTGAGTGCCACTACTGCCAGGAAAATCATACCTGCCTATGCCATAGTTAAACAGGGTGTCCCCGCTGAACACCACCCCCTCGCCGGCAAGGCAAATACCACCCGGGCTGTGACCCGGGGTATGAAGAACCGTAAAATGCAACTCTCCAACGTCTACACTATCCCCATCTTCAAGCAGTCTGTCAGGAGGTGAGACCGGATAGACAACACCAAACATCGCAATTGCAGGCCTCCCATCCCGAAGAGATTGGGCATCATCGGCATGAATAGCCGTCTCAGCCCCGGTTGCCTCCTTGACCTCCTTCAAAGCACTAACGTGGTCTATATGACCGTGGGTTATCAAAATAGTCTTTATGTCAAGTCCTAAATCCTTAACACTGGCTAAAATCTTCTCAGCATCAGCCCCGGGATCAATTATCATACCCTCTTTACCGGACTCAGAGCCAACAATATAACAATTAGAGGCAAATGGCCCCACCACTACTTTCTTAAGAATCACTTTATACTCTCCTTCTTCTCAACCTGAATAAGTCTACCGATTCCACCCGGCACAGCTTCTCATTTTATCATTAAATCAAGCTCATCGGCAAGAAAGAGGAGTGGAAAGAATGAGACAACCCTGCAGCAAAAAAGCTCCTAAAAATATGTGCTATAATGCATGGAACATTGAGGTAAGATTATAGCTGACACCAAGGACAAGCGGTTCTACGGATGGATATTAGTTGCGGGTGCTGGTCTGCGTCTTTTTTCTCAAACCGGCACTCTGACGTATTCACTTTCGGTATTCCTCCCCACCATTTGCGCGCACTTCAACTGGACTAGGGCCGCAGTATCCGGAGCCATTTCTCTGCGAAGCGTAATGATGGGCATACTTGGGCCCCTCGCCGGAATCATGATAGGTAAGTTTGGGGCAAGAAAAATGCTGGTATTTACCATCATCATCGGCGCCCTTGGTATAGCGGCAATGTACACCATTAATGAGATCTGGCAGGTCTATCTCTTCTACGGCATTGTGGTAGGAGCATCTCTCGGCCTCGGCGGGACGCTGGGCGTCACGACCCTGGTTAACAACTGGTTTATACGGCGAAGAACCATCGCTATGGCTGTTGCCCTGATAGGGGGTGGTCTAAGCGGCATGGTCTTTCCTTTAATCATAGTCTGGCTTATATCAAACGTAGGGTGGCGCCCCACCTTCCCAATTCTGGCTGCCATAGCTATTGTGCTCGGGGCTATCATCAGCGGTCTGATTATCAGGAACAAGCCAGAGGATATGGGACAGGTCCCGGATGGGATAGCGGCTGAAGCAGAGAGGGGAAAAGAAGAAAAGACAGCTCCACCGCTAAAGGTCCACCAGACACCGGTAGAATGGGAAACAAAGGCGGCAATGAGACAGCCAACCACCTGGATAATTATTTTATCCAGCATGGCAAGCGGGTTTGCTACCGCCGTTTTACATACACATCAGGTAGCCTACCTGCAAGATATCGGTTTTTCCCAAGTGGCCTCGGCTTCAGCCCTGGGTCTCATCACGGGAATGGCTATTTTGGGCCACTTAATCGTCGGTGCCCTGTCAAGCAGGATGGAGGTAAGACACATGGCCATCCTCTGCGCCGTTATACGCGTGGTGGCAGTAGTTATCCTGATGAACGCCACTACCCTGCCCATGGTTTATCTATATTCATCACTCCTTGGTATAGCTCTTGGCGGGACTATCGTAATCCGTCCCTCCTTCATTGGAGCTTACTATGGGCGCACGAACTTTGCCCAGATATCGGGATGGATGATGCCCTTTAACCTTATCTCAACCGCGGTGGGGCCGATACTGGCCGGCTTCATTTATGATGCTACCGGGACATACCACATAGCTTTCGTAATAATGCTGGTTTTGACCGTGTTAGGGGGAGTGGGCTACTTTTTCGCCCGCCCGCCGAAGCCGCCGGTTACCGACCAGCCTACCGCACCACGGGTATAGCCGCCTTTAAATTGAGCCCTTGCCTCCCTTTGACATCTGAAGTCAAAGCTGGTAACTTTTATTATTAGTATTACTAGTTTTTAGCTCACGAAGTTTATAAATGGTAGTTCCATCGTTATCACAGTAAGAGGATTAAGGGAGGCTAATAGTGCCTGAAAAGTCAAAGGTTAACATGGAAAAGATTGTTTCTCTCTGCCGACGGCGCGGCTTCATTTTCCCCAGCAGTGAAATCTACGGCGGCTTGTCCAGTTGCTGGGACTATGGCCCGCTGGGAGTGGAGCTAAAGCGCAATATTAAACAGGCCTGGTGGCGAGCGGTGGTTCAGGAGCGCGATGACATGGCCGGTATGGACGCCAGTATACTGATGCACCCCCAGGTATGGGCCGCCAGTGGTCACCTCGAGGGGTTTGCCGACCCCCTGGTAGAGTGCAAAGGCTGCCACCTCAGATGGCGCACCGACGACTTAACCGGCGATAGCTGCCCTTCCTGCGGTGGTGAACTGACCGAGCCTCACATGTTTAATCTGATGTTCAAGACCTTCATGGGACCCGTTGAGGAAGAGGCAAACACAGTTTATCTCCGTCCGGAGACGGCGCAGGGCATGTTCGTCAACTTCCAGAATGTGCTTAATACCACCAGAAAGAGGCTGCCCTTCGGCATGGCCCA
>CAZRDI010000105.1:0-5156 GCA_964598825.1 uncultured Dehalococcoidales bacterium | reverse complement strand
AGCTGCCGCAGCCGCGGCTCGATATCCATGTCGTCAAAGGTGACCATCCTGTTGCCATCGACCTCGTTGAAATGATGCAGCATGAAAAGGGCCAGCTCATTTCTTAGCTGCTGCATCTTTGGATAATAGTCTTCCGGTAGAATGATAGGAATCTTTCTATTGGTGGTCTCGTGAGGAGAGATAGAAAGAACCCTGGCTTCGGTTGCGTTATCCCTAAACGGCTGCCGCATCGCCAGGATCTTCGGGGAGAAAGGGTCAAAAAACTCCTGAAGCCTGGGATTTTGCTTATCCGAAAGGACGTAATATTTGCCGCGTTCGAAGCCAAGGTTCAGGTACTTGACGAACTGGGACTCTTTATCACCGCTGGTATCGGCCTCGTCCATTATCAGAGTACCTCTCCATCTGTTATTTAAACGGGCAATGCCACTGAAGGTGCTGGCGCCACTGGCAAAGACAGGATAAAAACATAAGTCCCCGACTACTTTCTGTGTCCGGCTCTTGCCTTTACCCGTATCCGCCAGAAAGCGGAGATAGCCCAGGGTCTTCACCTTGGTGTAGAACCATGTGAAGATGGTGTAGTAGACGCAAAGCTCAAGGTCCAGTTCGGGCAGGTCGATATAGCAGGAGAGGTGCTCTCTAATCTTGGAGAAGAGTTCGTTTGGACTGAGGAGCTTGGCAGCAGTGATGTTTTCATCCGGCATGCCGACGATATCTATCTCGGTACTTTCTATCACTGGCAAAGCCCGGGGCCTGATATTCTGACCTGATAGGGGGAGCTCTGTAGCAATCTTGACCTTTCCCTGGTCATCCAGGTAGGCGAAGCCGTAGCCGCCATCGTATTGCCTTGTTTCGAGATACAGCTTCTTATTAATATAGAGGAAGGTGCGCTCAATCTCTTCCTGCTCTGCTTGCGTCACCGCTTCTTCAGCCGGTACTGCAAGGCTTTTCAGCTCTGCCAGTGAATGACCGGCGACAAGGTAGTCATCAACTCCTATCTTGCCGCCATCATTTCCCTGGGGAAGAAGTACGATAGAGACATTGGCTTTCTTTCTTTTCAGAAACTCAGCTAGTCTTTTCACTGCCTGGGATACACTTGGGTTGGTTGCATAGTCTGAATCAAAGGCGAGGAATACCTCCCGGTTATTCAGAGCGATGCTGTCAAAATCAGAGGAAGCCGTGATACCGCCGAGGCTATTCTTCGCCCGCCAGTTCCAGACCCCGGTCATGTTAATAGCACATTCTCCCAGCGAGGCTAAGGCGTCAGCTTTTTTCACACCTTCGGTTATCCAGAGGGGAATGGAGGGATCAGCCAGCTGCTTCTGACAGGATGGCGGGCAGTCTATACGGTTGGTGGTTCCTCTGGGAGTCTCGTATTTGACTGGTCTGCCCTTGCTGTTTAGCCTGGGGCTGTCGGGACGAAACTGATAACCGACGATATCAATGCCATCGACGCCACAGATGGGAATGAGAAGTCCCGGAACATGGCGCTGTGCCGAAGGGAAACCCAGTTTGACCAGCTCTGATTTTCCAAGCAGGCTGCGGTAGCCGCGTTGCTTGATGATATCCGGATTGATACCGCTACCTTCGGTCAAATGGAGGAAATGGGTCGTTAAGAGCTCTGGTATAACTTCAGAAAATACAGGGTCATTCATCATGACCCCCAGATAAGTTATCTTCAGTTAGTTTACCCGGCTTCTTTCTCCTGGCACACCTATTGGTTTTAGGTGACTGAGTTGCCGTTCCGTTATTTTTCCTTAGGGCGATCCGGCGTAGGTGAGTTTCCGCGATCATGTGGGCCAGCATGCGCAGACCGGAATCAAGTATTTCCTCCTGCTCTGGGGTCATTTTAATCACGGCCTCGCCCACTATCCGTCTCCCTCCCCATTGCTGTTGGTTGGACTCTCTCGTAAAGATCATCCAATGAGCAACCGAGCACTTCTCTGATGAGTAGGGCATGCTCGATGCATAAAAAGCGTCGGTTATTCTCCAGGGCGCTTAGCGTAGTCCTTTCAATTCCGGTACGGCGGCTAAGCTCTGCCTCACTGATAATTAGACCGCGGAGTCGGCATTCACGTACCCGGTTACAGTAACGAGTTCGCATCTCAGCACGGATTTGCGGCTTATCATTCATACGTCTACGCATAGCTTAATTCCTTGCTGTTATTATACACTAATGCATAACTAGGCTGTCAAGAGTAACATGTCAACCACAGGTATTGACAAGGTTGTTAACATGGGTGTATAATACGTCCAAGAATAAAAACTACTCTTGGGAGATAGCAGATTATGCTTTTAAGTGAGCACCTCAGACAGATCAGGGAGAGAAAAGGATGGACACAGAACCACCTGGCGGAAGTCTCGGGTGTCCCTCAACCCAGTATCTGGAGGCTGGAGAGGGGTCTTATCCTCAATCCGAAAACGAGTCTCCTGCGAAAACTGGCAGAGGCCCTCGGTGTTACCATGGACTACCTTCTCAGGGAAGAGGAGAAGCCCTCGTTTGATGAAATCCTTCGGGATGACAAAGTAGGACAGGCTATTTTCCGCGGTTACGAAGAGTTGGACGACCAGGGCAGGGACCAGTTGAAATCCTTCACCGACTGGCTCAGTGAAGAAGCAAAAAAGAAGAGAGAAGCCGGCAATGAATGAAGAGTTTGCCGCTGCCGAAGACCTGCTGGGGAAGGCTGGCCTGCTTGATACGAAGCTTCCCATCCCGTTGGATTCAGTCATAGAATATCTGGCGAAAGATGGACTGGAGCTCCATTACTACGACCCCAAACAGGCTCCGGAACCGGTCAAGAACGCTGCCTATGGCGTAGATGAGGTGCTGATTAGAAAGGATGAAACTGCGGCGCTCTTCGTTAACCAGAAGCGATCTTGGACCAGGCAGCGGTTTAGCATCTGTCACGGCATAGGACATTTCTTTCTCCCATCTCACCGGAATCTCGACTACCTGACAAGGGGATTCAATACCATGAGGCCCCTCACTAAAAAACCTTATGAAAGGCAGGCGGACAGGTTTGCCGCTGCCCTGAATATGCCTCCAAGCCGTTTCCGGCAAGACATGGAGACAGCGACGCCGGGTATGAAGGGAATCATGGAATTGGCTTCGTTATATTCGGCCTCCGTCGAAAGCGCCGCTATCCATTACGTAGAACTAGCCAAAGTACCTTGCTCCTTGCTCAGGTTAGACCTGGTAAGAATCGGCCCCGGTTTTCAAGATGGTCCCTACAAGGTACGCTATCAGATTCGCAATGACCAGTTTCCTTTATTGATTCCATCAGGGCTACGTATTGAGAAATTTCCGGATGAAATAGTCGATTGGAAACCGTGGCAGGGCCAGTACATGCCAGAAGGGCTGGTTTACCTGGAGAGCATTGGGTCGGGGCAACACGGACGAGAAGTAGCTCTTCGCTCTTACACGTATCCGCATCGCGCGGGTGTATTGGGAGGAGTAATGGCGCTTTTATTTCTCGCTAAACCCCTGACATGGTCCTTCTTCCAACGAGCATTTGAGGAGGGTGTCTGATGGAGCGAACTAACGATATGAAAGCAGCTATCTATGCCCGGGTATCTTCAGAAAAACAGGCGGAAAAAGACCTGTCAATCCCTGCTCAGCTTAAGGCACTAAGAAAATACGCCCTGGATCGGGGCTGGGAAATAGTCCACGAGTATATCGATGAAGCAGAGAGCGCAAAGAGTGCCAACCGGCCCGCCTTTCAGGAAATGATAGCTGCTGCTAAGAAGAAAGACAGGCCCTTCGATTCAATCCTGGTATGGAAACTTTCCAGGTTTGCCCGCAAGAGAGAGGACTCGATAATCTACAAGTCTGTACTCCGTAGGCGCGGGATTTCAGTTATTTCTATTAACGAGCAGATAGATGACTCTGCCTCTGGACGACTCTTGGAAGGTGTAATCGAAGTCATCGATGAGTTCTATTCGGCTAATCTTGCCCAGGATACCATGCGTGGTATGAAAGAGAATATCAGCCGTGGATTTTTCAATGGCGGCGTTGTCCCGTTTGGTTACAGGAAGGTTAAAGTGCCCGTCAATGGTTCGGAGAAGACAAGACTTGAACCCGATAGGCATGAAGCTTCGCTGGTGAAGCGTGCCTTTAAGCTGGCTCTCAAGGGCAAGGGCGGCAAAGAGATAGCCCGTGTCTTCAATGAAGAAGGACTGAGAACACGAGCTGGCAAACTATTCGGCACGACTACGATTAACTTCTGGCTAAAGAATCCGGTCTATACAGGATCTCTTGTGTGGAATCGTACCGATAGAAGCACCGACAAGCCTTTTCGTAAGCCTGAGTCTGAGACTCTTGTGGCTCCTGATACCCATAAGAGTCTCGTATCCATAGATGATTTCCATCGAGTTCAAGAGCTTCTAAAAGATCGGCGCCCTTTCACCAGGCCTCCGCGGGGAGTATCAAGCCCCTATGTTTTGAGTGGGCTTGCCTACTGTAGTAAGTGCGGCGCCGCCATGATTGGTACAGCAGCAAAATCCGGACAATACCAATACTACGAATGCGACTCTCGTTTCAAAAAAGGTAAGGATGGTTGCGAAGGCCTCAGGTTTCGGAAAGAAATGTTGGAGGACTTCGTGCTCGAGAAGATAAGAAAAAATATCCTGACAAGAGAAAATCTGACCAAGCTTGTTCACCTTATCAACAGCGAGCTGCTCGAGAGCGCCAGCCGACTTGAGAAACAGCTTGAACAGACGGAAAAGGAGCTGGTCAAGATTAGCGGCAAGCTTACAAAGCTCTACGTCGCTCTGGAGAGTGGAAAACTGGAGATGGACGACCTGGCTCCCAGGATAAAAGAGTTGCGAGCTTCCCAGCATGAACTACAGCAACAGAGGGATAATCTCATAAGCAGGATCGAATCGGATGAACCGGAAGAAGTGGACCCTAAGGAAGTATTGGACTACGTAAACGAACTGGAACAGGTCCTTGGTGAAAAATCATTCATTCAGCAAAAGACCTTCCTGAGGCAATTTGTGAAGCGGATGGAATTCAATCCTGAAGGGGTGGTTTTGGACTACACCATACCGGTGCCAGCAGGTAAAAATAGAACTTCCACGAGGGAAGTTCTATATATTAAACAAGATGGTAGCGGGGGTTGGATTCGAACCAACGACCTTTGGGTTATGAGCCCGACCAG
>CAZRDI010000104.1:2259-5230 GCA_964598825.1 uncultured Dehalococcoidales bacterium | reverse complement strand
ACAACGGCCTGATGCCTTCAACATTTATGCCGCCAAAGGCTGTAACCAGCCAGGCGCCAACCATGGGAGCGGCGAGCCCTAACAGCCCCATGCCAAAGGTCTCACAGATAGACATACCGGTGACCCGCTCCTCGCTTTTCAGGCAATTGGCGCAGATAACAGAACAACCACTAATGCCCATATTACTTCCCAGCCAGTATGCTACCATGGCAAGCATAATAATGGTCCAACTCTGGGCCAGACCGTAGATAAGAAATGCCCCGGTAAGTATCACGATACCGATAAGGTAAATCCTCTTAACACCAGTCTTGTCAATTAGCCAGCCGCTCAACAGTCCTGTAATCCCACCGACACCCATTCCAACGCTGTTGATTATGCCCAGTTGAGTGCCGGTAGCCCCCAGAGCCATGATATAAATGGAAAGGTAAGGCAAAACCAGACGATATAAGAACATGGTTGTGTTTGTCCGCACCACCGTGACCTTCCAGTCGCGCTCCTGCCTGTTGAAAAAGCGAACCCCCCTTGAAATACCACTAATCGTCTTCTTAGCTACTTGCATGAATTACTCCTATCAATTCGGATGACTTATAGCCTATTATTCCAGCTTTGAAAACAGGTCCTGTAGCTTTCGTAGCGAAGCCGATAAGTCCTCCAGTTCCGCATCTGAGAAGCAGGATAGGGTTTCCCTGATAGCATTCTTTATACGGCTGTCACGCTTTTCTAAAGTAGTCCTTCCTTTCCTGGTGAGCGCAACGTTAATAATTCTTCTGTCCTCTGAACCTGTCTGCCTTTCAGCTATGCCCAAATCAACCAGCTTATCTATCAGGTGGGTCATTTGCGGCCTCGCTATCTGTAATCTTTCTCCAATCTCAGCAATGTGGAGCGTGCCCGCTTCCTGCAATAGCTTAATAATCTCAAAATGGGGTGGCGTAATGTCTTTCTTAAAACCTATACGTGCCTTCTTGAGTAGCTTTCTACGGATGATTCTACCAATAAGAGGCGGGATAGAGAGTAAATCTTCGGCGACACGGTCCAGGATTTCATTCTTCATATAGAAATACTTCACAAAGTAAACAATTGTTAGTAGTAATAGTTTACCTTGTGAAGTATTATAGCATTACCCGTCATCCCTGTCAATATAGTTTTTAGGAAAAGCGCGGGATTTTTTGCCGGTTGTGACCCCTGGCAGCCGGTCTACTTATTTTCCCCGGCCAGGTACTTTTCCGGGTTCTGGTCGAAGGCTTTCTTGCAACCCGTGGCACAGAAGTAGTATTTCTTTCCCCTGTACTCTGAGGTAGCTGCTGCCTTGTTTTCGTCCACCTCCATCTTACACACCGGGTCAACTGCCATTGCCACACCTCCTGTTAATTAATTGCCAAACTTGGGCGGCTTGAATCTTTTCAGACGTAACGAGTTGGATACCACGGTGAGTGAGCTAGCCGCCATAGCGGCCGCTGCCAGAATCGGATTCAGGAAACCGTAGTCACCTAAAATGAAGTGAATCCCTGAAGGCACACCTATGTTTCTGAAGGCGAGGTACAGTACTCCGGCTGCTATCGGGATGAGGGCAGTATTGTAAGCAAAAGCCCAGAACAGGTTCTGCCTGATAGTTCTCATGGTGCGCTTGCTCAGGGATATGGCAGTGGCGATTCCTGTCAAATCACCGCTAATCAGCGTGATATCTCCGGTTTCCATGGCCACATCGGTGCCTGTGCCGATAGCGATACCCACATCGGCTTGAGCTAGAGCCGGGGCATCGTTAATCCCATCGCCCACCATCGCCACCGTCTTCTTTTCCTGAAGTTTCTTGACCTCCTGAGCCTTATGCTCGGGGAGCACTTCAGCCAGTATGCGGTCAATGCCTGCTTCCTTGGCGATAGCTTCGGCGGTGCGCTTGTTGTCTCCGGTGAGCATAACCACCTCAATACCCATATTGTGTAGCGCAGTCACGGCTGTCTTTGCATTCGGCTTGAGGGTATCAGCCAGAGCAATTATGCCCGCTACCTTACTATCTATACCCAAAAACATTACTGTCTTGCCTTTACCCCGGAGCCGCTCGGCTTCTTTCCCCAGCCTGTTCGGGGAAAGCTTTTT
Organism: uncultured Dehalococcoidales bacterium; assembly: GCA_964598825.1. GTDB lineage: Bacteria > Chloroflexota > Dehalococcoidia > Dehalococcoidales > JAUXAP01 > JAUXAP01. Next base: position 3,136 of record CAZRDI010000104.1, on the reverse strand, counting down.
TTCACTTATCAGCCTGAGGTTGCCGAGGAGGAGTTTTTTGCCTTCCACCGAGGCCTCTACTCCGTGTCCCGGAATGGAGTTGAAGTCCGAGGCGGGGGATAATTTCAGCTTCTTCTTGGCCGCTGCCTTGACTATAGCCTCACCGAGTGGGTGCTCCGAGCCGCGCTCGGCTGAGGCCGCCAGCCGGAGGAGCTCTTCCCGGGAATAAGAGGGGGTGGAAATAATATCGGTTACCTCGGGTTCGCCCCGGGTTAGTGTTCCCGTCTTATCCAGCAGCACGGCGTTTATCTTGTGTGACTTCTCCAGTGTCTCGGCACTCCTGATAAGAATGCCGTGCTCAGCTCCTTTCCCTGTGCCCACGATAATAGCCGTCGGTGTGGCTAACCCCATAGCGCAGGGGCAAGCGATGATAAGCACCGCTACGAAGCTGAGAATGGCATAGGTGAGGGATGGAGATGGCCCGGCAAAGTACCATATTATGAAGGTGATGGTGGCAATGCTGATTACTATCGGCACGAAGTAGCTGGCAATGATGTCGGCCAGGCGCTGGATGGGAGCCTTGCTCCCCTGGGCTTCGTCCACCAGCCGGATAATCTGAGCCAGGGTGGTGTCCTTACCCACTCTGGTTGCCTCAAACTTGAAGCTACCCGTCTTGTTGATGGAGGCGCCGATAACCTCATCCCCCGTCTTTTTCTCTACGGGGATGCTCTCGCCGGTAATCATGGACTCGTCAATACTGGAGTAGCCCTCACGAACAACACCGTCCACCGGCACCCGCTCCCCCGGTCGCACCAGAATGAGGTCGCCGACCTGAACATCTTCAACGGAAATCTCTTTTTCCTCACCGTCGCGGATAACCAGGGCAGTCCTGGGGTTC
>CAZRDI010000104.1:0-2159 GCA_964598825.1 uncultured Dehalococcoidales bacterium | reverse complement strand
CGGTAGAATCGCCACCCCGCCCAGAACTGCACCGGTGTGGCTAATGCCCATAGTACATATGGTTTCCCGGCGAATGAGGGAGTCCACATCAGGACCATTATGGCGCCGGAGAGGACGGCAGCGAAGATAAACCGGTTCCTTACGCTTCGTAGCTCTCGCTGGGCAGCGGCGGTTACGTCTTCCAGTGTCTCTGCTTCCGAGCCGAGTTCATAGCCGGCGTCCTTTACTGCTTGTCGCAGGTCGGCGGGCTCTGTTCCCTCGGTATACTCTACGGTGGCTTTTTCCGAAGCCAGATTAACATTGGCTGAGATTACGCCGGGGACATTGGAAAGAGCCTCCTCCACCCGGGCGACACAGGAGGCACAGGTCATTCCGCCTACGGGAAAGATAGACTTCCTGGTGGCTATTCCGTAGCCTATTTTAGAGATGGTGTTCTTAATTCTGGTGAGGTCTACCTTGGAGGGGTCATATTCTACGGAGGCTTTCTCCGAGGCAAAGCTAACGTTGGCTTTTTCTACACCGGGGGTCTCCGCCAGCCCCTTCTCAATAGTGGCGACGCAGGTAGTGCAGGTCATCCCGGTAATATGGATGCGAGCCTTTTTTGTTTTCTCAGCCATGACTCTTCACCAGGACTTGCTGGTTTCTCTTGGTCATAATCTATACCCGGAGCAACGAGCCGCAGAGATAAACAGGGATGATATCAGCTAGAGTGGTGTCCCCCATTTATTGACATAAACCAGTTCCTTCAGGTCTTTCCTGGTGCGTTCCCTCCATCTCTCCTGAGCTGCTTCTTCATAGGAGCCTTCAAGCGGATACCCGAGAGGCGTGGCGATGACAAACTCCATTTCATCAGGAATATCCAGCATTTCTTTCAGCTTGTCCCCATCCAGACTTGCCATCGGATGACTGACCAGCCCGAGGTCGGTCGCAGCGAGGAGAATGTTTTCCGTTGCCAGACCTATGTCAAGGAGATAAAATGTTTTCCCGTCAGGGAAAACATAGTCCTTGGGATTAACAAATACGAGAATAAGGACAGGTGCCTCGTCAAATGCTTTTCTATCCATTCTGGCGGCCCCGGTTATCACATTTTCAACGTTCTCCTTGCCCTTAATCACAACAAACCGCCACGGCTGTTCGTTAGTTGCTGAGGGTGCCAGTCTGGCTGCCTCCAGAATCTTGGTGACTTTGTCATCTTCAATATCGCGTGTTGAGATATGTGTTTTTAAACTCGCCCTCTTACTAATCGCTTCCAGTGTTTCCATTCTATCCTCCTTCTGTAATGGCAATTACAAAGCTGTCTAAAGCATAGGGTGCATATTCCAATAACGTCAATCTAATAGCTTTCAATCGCTAAACGCAGGCTTTCTATTCCGTAAATTCAATCGCTACTTCTTTCACATCCCATAGCGGTTCTATTTTCTCCACGATTTCCTGCTTTATGGCGGAAGCAAACTGGTTATCTTCAGGCAAATCCACAACCACTCGTACAGCCCCATCTTTCAACTCAATATCTTTCACCAGATTAGTACGGACCAGGTCTAACCCCATTAACGGGTTCATAACTTTCTTGAGGCGTTTACGTAGCACCTCTACCGTGGTCGGCTTTTTCTCCTTGACTAGGCCGTGTCGCTCTTCGTAATTTTCAATAGCCGAGCGTAAACCCTCTACGGCAAGGACCGAGCAGTGTGCCTTAATTTTGGGGAGTCCGCCCAGGGCATCCGAAGCTTCTTTCCAGGTAATTTTCCTGGCTTCGTCAAGCGTCTTTCCCTTGGCCAGTTCCGTAATGATAGAACCGGTGGCAATGTTAGAAGCGCAGCCGTAAGATTCAAACTTAATATCGTTTATTTTTTTCGTGTCAGGGTCAACGTCTATATAGACCGAGACCATGTCGCCGCAGGCCGGACTGCCCTCTATCGCCTTTCCGTCTGCGTTCTCAATCTTACCCACATTACGGGGGTGGCGGAAGTGCTCCAGCACCGTTTCACTATATGGGAATTTCATATCTATTCCTCCTATTTTTCCTTCTCTTTGCCCAGCGGGCTGATGTTTCTCAGCTCCTGCACAATGCCAGCCAGCGTCTGAACCACGGCATCGGCGTCTTTCATGGTGTTGTAACGCCCGAAGGTAAAGCGTATTGACCCGTGTGCCCTTTCGTGGTC
>CAZRDI010000103.1:3944-5238 GCA_964598825.1 uncultured Dehalococcoidales bacterium | reverse complement strand
GTAGGCCGTACAGGTCTCGAACCTGTGACACCCTGATTAAAAGATATTAGATTGAAGTGCAATAGATATGGAAATTTCTGTATTCCCTCGCATCAGCTTCATCCTAGTAGATTCGAACTCCAGAGATGTAACTATTCCGAAATCAATTGTACCTTTAATGCTTTGACCTCGAAAAGATAAATGCCTCTGCGATAAATATAATTTATCCCTGCTACTTATCTGAATGATGAGATAGTTATTCCCTTTTCTTTAAGTCTGATTTATTGTAAGATTGAATATCTATCTCGCTGGCGAACGGTATTTCACTACTCGGATTATCAGTTCGCCAGGGGGATAAAGGGTGAGGGGTTGGTATAATCATGTCTTTATTTATCACCTTTGAGGGAGGAGAGGGATGTGGAAAGAGTGTCCAGACCAGAGCACTGTATAGACGGCTATCGCAGCTGGCTATTCCGGTGCTCCTGACCCGTGAGCCTGGCGGCACTCCCTTCGGTGACAGGCTCGGTCACTGGCTGAAGTGGGGTCAGGATAAAGATGTATCACCACTGACCGAGCTATTGCTGTTCAATGCCTCACGTGCCCAGCTGGTTAAAGAAGTAATCAAACCCAATCTGGAAAGAGGAACAATAGTCATCTGCGACCGCTATACCGACTCCACCACCACCTACCAAAGCTACGGACGAGGACTGGACTTGGAGCTGGTTAAGACAGTGAATAGCGCTGCCGCTCAGGGGTTAGAACCAGACTTGACGGTTCTGCTGGATATGCCGGTAGATGAAGGTCTTGGCCGCAAGAAAGGCAAAAGGCGAGACCGCTTTGAGCAAGAGAATATAGCCTTTCACCAGAGAGTAAGGGAGGGTTTCCTCAAACTGGCAGCCGATAACCCAAAGCGCTGGCTGGTGATAGACGCCAGCCAGTCCAGAACGAAGATAAGGGAAATTATCTGGCAGAGGGTAAGCCGATTACTTCAACTCCAGGGAGGCTGAGCTAAAAATATGCCCCATAAGCGAGTTGCCGTAGCCATGAGTGGCGGGGTGGATTCGTCACTGGCAGCGGCACTATTAAAAGAAGCCGACTACGAAGTAAGCGGTGTTTATATGCATTTATGGTCGGAGCACGGCTACAATACTTCAGAACTTGAGCAGACCTGCCGGATACTGGACATCCCCCTTCACAAGCTCAACCTTGAAGCGGAATTCCAGAACATGGTTATCAGCTACTTCTGCCACGAGTATACGGCTGGGAAGACGCCAAACCCGTGCGTTGCCTGTAACCAGCACGTAAAATTCGGCCT
>CAZRDI010000103.1:0-3844 GCA_964598825.1 uncultured Dehalococcoidales bacterium | reverse complement strand
AGGCAGGGCTTAGGGCTTACCTCAAGTAAACCCCTGTATGTGCTCAAGCTAGATGCCGCCAGCAATAGACTGGTAGTTAGCGACAAAGACCAGCTTCTGAGCAGCGCTCTCTCTGCCGACAAGCTGAGCTGGGTAGCCGGGAAAGCCCCTGAAAAGCCTGCCAGCATAACCGCCAAAATTCGCTATAAATCGCCGGCGGCAACAGCCGGACTCCACCTCAAAAACGGAGCCTCCGAGGTAAAGTTCCACCAGCCTCAAAGGGCAATTACCCCGGGGCAGTCCATAGTATTTTATCAAGGTGATACTGTCCTGGGCGGAGGAATAATAACCAATGCAGACACCAACCTTTGCTGAAGAAGAAAAGCTTGAAGCGCAGGGCTATCGGCGTATTGCCGGCATTGATGAAGCCGGTCGCGGGGCATTGGCCGGGCCGGTGGTAGCTGCCGCCGTCATCCTACCCCGCCACATGGACGCCCCCTGGCTAAACCAAGTGAATGACAGCAAACGATTAAGTCCAGCCAAACGCAACCTTTTATTTCATTACATACATGAATCAGCCATTTCAATAGGCATCGGCATGGCCCGCCATGAAGTAGTAGACACCGAGGGTATAGTCAGGGCAACGCGCCTGGCTATGAAGCTGGCGGTAGACCAGCTTTCGCCGCCGCCCGAGTCTCTCCTCATTGACTATATGTATCTTCCCGAAGTACCACTGCCTCAAAAAGGAATAACCTATGGTGATAGTCTTTGCTTCTCAATTGCCTGCGCCTCCATCATTGCTAAAGTAAGTCGGGACAACCTGATGATAGAGCTTGACGGAAGCTACCCCGGTTACGGACTGGCCCAGCACAAGGGCTACGGCACCAAGAAGCACATCGCCTGCCTGAATAAATTGGGGCCATGCCCCATCCACCGCCGGTCTTTCAGGCCAGTCAGGGAGATGATTCAGCAAGAAAGATGAACCGCAGAGACACCAGCATCCCGGGTGAAAACTGAACAAAATTTTGCTCCTACGAGACACGACCAGTGGAAAAGGAGGAGGACATGGAATACAGGTTTATCATCTACGAAAATACTGATGGAATCGCCAGGATTACCATGAACCGCCCCGAAGTTATGAACGCGCTAAGCCAGGATGTATTTAAGGAAATAGCCGATGTTCTCCCCAAGGCTGAGGATGATGATGAGGTGAAAGCGCTAATCTTAGCCGGGGCCGGAGATAACTTCTGTTCGGGCCACGACCTGGGTAAGAAGACAGATGAACCATCCTGGCCCGCCGACCCGTGGCAAATGCGCAAGACATCAGATAAATACATGTGGAACTTAACCATGAGCCTGCGCGACTTCCCCAAGCCAACCTTCGCCATGGTCCAGGGCTACTGCATCATGGGCGGCTGGAAGCTGGTCATGGCCTGCGACATTATTATAGCCTCCGAGGACGCCAAGTTCGCCGATAGAGCGGTGAGGTGGGGAACCACCAATGTCCAATATTCCACCTTCTTTTTTGACGTTGGACCGAGGAAGGCAAAGGAGTGCCTCTGGACCGGTGACTTCATAGACGGCAAAGAGGCATGGCGCCTGGGAATGATAAACAGGGTAGTGCCCAGAGAGCGCCTTGAAGAGGAGACTATGGCACTGGCCAGGAGAATAACCCTCAATTCACCCCTCGCCCTGAGGCTATCCAAGGCGTCAATCAATCTGGCCGTGGACATCATGGGACAGACGCCAGCGGTGAAGACGTGCTACTATGTGGACGCTCTGGGTTTGGCAATTAAAGCGCTAAACCAGCGGGAAGGCGCAGACCCAGGAAAGAGGGGAGTTGAGGCAGCCAGAGAGAGAGACGAACGCTTTGGCGGCGATAAGACTTAAATCACTCCGGTCAGAGGGAAAATTCGGCAAGAAAGATGAACCGTAGAGATACCGGCATACTGGGTGAAAAACTGGCTAAGGACTTCCTTAAAAAGCGAGGCTACCGCGTCATTGAAACCAACTACCGCTGTACCGAAGGCGAAATTGACATCGTAGCCAGACACAAAGATTATCTTGTCTTCGTTGAGGTCCGCACCAGGAAGAACCGTGAGTTCGGCAGCCCGGAAGAGTCAATCACGCCGACCAAGAAGGAAAGGCTCAGGAATGCCGCCGCCCGCTACCAGCAAGAACACGACAATCTGCCCCAATCATGGCGCATTGATTTCGTGGCGGTGGAACTAGACCAGAAAGAAAAGCCAACACGGATTGAACTTATTGAAAACGCGGTAGAGGGCGGATGAGGATTTTCAACTTTACCTGCCAGACCAGCTATGTTAGAATTAGCAATTGGGAACCACAACCATGACTTTACCGGAATCAAGCTCCAGACAAACGTTACGCATCATTGATGCTAACCTGAACCGCATCGGCGAGGGGCTTCGCCTTCTTGAAGATACAGCCCGCTTGCTGCTCAACGATGCCGTTCTAACCCAGCAGCTAAAAGCGATTCGACACGAGATACTGACGAAAGACCTGCCGGCAAATAAGCAACTTCTCCAGTCGCGAGACTCGGAAGGCGATGTCGGCATTGATATTGAAGCCCCGGGAGACGAGAAGGGGAGAGAGCTTCTGCTGACCGTGGTGGCGAACTCCAGAAGGGTGCAGGAATCGTTGAGAGTCCTGGAAGAACTGGCTAAGGTGCCGGGCACTCCTCTTAAACTGGACACGGAGAAGTTCAAGCAAGCCCGATTTAAGCTGTATACAATAGAGCAAACTCTACTCGCCAGGCTACTGCGCCAGGATAAGATAAAGCAGCTGCCCGGTCTTTATGCCATCATAGACACTCAATACCTGAAGGAGCGTAACCCGATTGACGTAGCCGGTCAGGTAATCCGCGGCGGGGCTACAACCATTCAGCTACGTGATAAAATCATGACCAGAAAAGAACTGCTACCCGCAGCCCAACAGCTTAAAAACCTGTGTGCCGAACATAAGGTGCTTTTTATAGTAAACGACTACCTTGATGTAGCCCTGGCTACCGATGCCGACGGATTGCACCTGGGACAGCACGACCTCCCCGCCAGAGTAGCCCGCAAACTGCTGCCGATGGACAAAATCCTGGGCTGCTCAACGACTACGGTAGATGGAGCTACCACTGCTCAATCCGAGGGGGCCGACTATATTGCCGTCGGCTCAATGTACCCTACCCCATCCAAAGAAACGGCAACAGTGGTGGGACTGGAGAGGCTGCGCCAGGTAAGGCAGGCAGTAACCCTACCCCTGGTTGCTATCGGCGGCATCACCAGGGACAATGCAACGGAGGTTATAACTGCCGGCGCTGACTCGGTGGCAGTGATTAGCGCCATATTACAGGCAGAGAATATAGAAAAAGCCACCCGACAAATAGTCAACAGCCTTGAGGTGCACAACGAACAGATTAAGCGATAGCTTAGAACCAATCGCCGACCGTATTCGATCGGACTTCTCAGCCAGAGATGCGGCCAGGGAAAAGGTGCTGCCGTTATGCCGTGAAACAATCCGTCATTGCAGCAATGCCATCCGTGCCGTTCACCGCCAGGAGCTTGACCGGGCTGAAGAGTCGCTAACATCAGCCCGTAACCTCCTGAACGAAGCCATGCAAACCGTCACCGTCTACAGCGAGCTTGGTAACAGTGGCTATATCAGAGATGCTCAAAAGGAGTTCGCCGAAGGCAGTATCACCCTCGCTCTGGTAACCGGCAAGCAACCGCCCACCCCCGATGAACTGGGCATTAGTCCCGCTGCCTACCTGAACGGCATGGGCGAAGCTGTTGGCGAACTGCGGCGCTATCTTCTTGATAGCATGAGAAAGGGTGACCTGTCGCGGGGCGAGGAA
>CAZRDI010000102.1:0-5265 GCA_964598825.1 uncultured Dehalococcoidales bacterium | reverse complement strand
ATTGAGTTTTTCTATTACCGTGGCATCATAAGGGGGCACGAAATTTTCCAGCATCTTTGACGAGCAGGTAGTCTTTATACCTTTAGTGCAAATGTTGTCCTTGATTAGTGCCGGGATGCCGGTAAGCGGGCTGATGTTACTGCCTGCGGCGATAAGCTCATCAGCCTTACGGGCTTGCTTTAGAGCCAGCTCATCGGTAATGGTAACCATGGCGCGGACTTCAGGCTCCACCTGGCGGATGCGCTCCAGGTAAGCGTTAGTTAGCTCAACTGAGGACAGCTCTTTAGCCTTAAGCAGCCGGTGTGCCTCATGGATGGTCATCTGGTTGTGGTTGGTGGTCAATCTCGCCCCCTTAGATTTTTATTTTGGTAGCCCTCTCCCATTTATTAATCGTGTTACTCCAGGACGGCTCGCACCCTGAAGAATTCCCCGTCTTTTCGGGGGGCATTAGCCAGTATCTCGTCCGGGGGGAGGGAGTCTTTGGCTTCGTCGTTCTTGGTTACATTCTGGAGAGTGATGGATTGGGAGGTAGGGGGGATATCGGTGGTGTCTACCTGCTGTAATATTTCAAAGTTCTCCAGAATGTTAGATATCTGTTCGCTGAGTTTGTCCACTTCGGTGTCGGTCAGACCTACTCTCGCCAGGAGGGCAATATGCAGCACTTCTTCGCGGGATAGCTTCATTATTTACCTCTTATGATTAGTTTTACCAATTATAGCACCCGTATCTGAGTATCGGCAACAGGTGCAATCCTGCTATAATAGGGCACGGGAGTTTGATTAATAGGATGAGTGGCAGACTTATACTGGCTATCGTCAGCACCATATTGGAGGAGGTAGCCATGGTGGCCGCCGTGCTCTGGGGATTGCCCCTGCTGGGGGTTCATATACCTGTGTGGGTTCTCATTATCGTGATGGTAGTATGGGCTGCCTATGCCATTTTTACTTATCGGAAGGGTAGCCATGCCTTGAGGAGGAAGCCGATAAACGGTCTGCTGAATATGGTGGGTAGTAAAGGTGAGGTGGTGAGTCCATTAACACCCGAGGGTGTGGTCAGAATTGGTGGTGAGCTCTGGACGGCAAAGTCGGCAGGGGGCAGGATAAAGCCTGGGGAGGAAGTTACCGTGGTGGAACAGGACAGACTCAAGCTCGTTGTTCATAAGAGCAACGCTGTTGATTTAGAGGTGGTGGAATGATGTGTGACTGTGGCTCAGTCTTCAGCTTGTGGGCGCCATCTCGGGTAGAGGAAAGAGATAACGATGAGCACTATCCCGCCAATCATGAAGCCGAGGCTGAGTGTTTGCATTGAAGCCATACTGTCGCTGATTAAGGTTGGTAACTTCTCCTGAAGAGAGGCGACGGGGAGGCTCAACTGCGTCAGCAGGTTCCCGATAAAGTGTTTGGCGACGAGTATGCCGACGAACCAGGGGAGTCCGTAGGTCAGGAAGATAGTGCCTAGCTTGCGGGTGGAGCCTACCACCTCGCGGTTTAAGAGGATAATGCCGGCGATTAACAGTATGATGAGTCCGATGGCGATTTTGTATCCGAGCTGGAAGTAGCCGATGTATGGTTTTATCTCCGCAAGTGTATCCTCGGCGGTTGCTATCCCATCGGCAATACCTTCTCTTACTTCGCTGAGGTTGTCCTCAACTTCTGCTAGGCCCTCGGCAATGGTGTCAATCGGCATCGTTTCCTCCAGCATCTCGCCCAGGTTGATACTGGAGGGTATCATTTGCAACACGTCTTCAAAAAGCTCGTCTATCTGTGCCGGCAGGTCGGTACCCAGCATCGTTTCGTCAATGGCTACCGTTGACGGTATGTCTCCGGCTATTTCATCAAAGTAGTCGTCAAAATACTGCTCAAGCTGGCTCTGAGATAAGCCTTCAAACTCAGAGGGTGGTGATTCCAGGAACTCTTCCCTTACCAGCTCTCTCAGGTTGTCCACTACCGGTTCCAGCGAGATTGTTACGCTCAAGGTCTGGCTTCTTCCCAGCAGATAATTAAGGACAGGCTCGATAGCGGCGTTTACCTCTCCCTCTACCCATTCGTCGGTGATGACATCATCAGCCAGGTGCTCCACCTCGGCAGGGACTGACTCGGCAATCGCATCGGTGAGGATACTGGCAAAGTAGGGGGCTATTGCCTCCGGGGGTATATCCAGCATCTGTTCGTCCAGCTGCTCTCTCAGGCTGTCCACCAGCGGTTCCAGCGAGATTGTTATGTTCAGGCTTTGCCTTTGCCCCAGAAGATAATCTAGTAACGGGCCAGCGGCAGCCGTTATCTGTTCTTTTATGGTGGGGATTAGCTCGGCGATGATATCGTCCAGGTGCTCAACCATGGGCTCCATCTCTTCGGGGATTTGTCCGGCAATCATTTCGTTGACGAACTCTGATGCCAGTGAGGATGCAGCCAGTTCATCTATCAGTGAAGAGACTAACTCTGAGGTGAGGAGGGTATTCCTTAGTGTGAGTGCCACGTCTATGCTCTGAGTTTCTCCCAGTAGGTAGTCAAAGATGGGGCCGGAAGCGGCAGCTATCCCTTCTTTTATCTCGGGCTCAAGGTTGACGAGGGCATTCAGCAACTCGGTGCTGATTTCGTCGGCGCCCTCTTCCTCGCTTATCATGTCGCTCATCATCTCTTCTACCAGTAAAGATAGGTCAATCTCTTCCAGCACCGATTCGACGAAGGACGAGTTGAGGAAGGTGTTACCCAGCGTGGCTGCCAGGTCAGGGGTTTCTGTTCTGCCCAGCAGGTAGTCATAGGTCTCACCGAGGGCGGCACCGATTTGTGTTTTTACCGGGTCTTCGAGCTTGTCAACGGTGTCAATCAGGCTGGTCATTAGTTCTTCAGGCAGGTCTGTCTCGAATTGCCCCTCGGCAATGGCCTCTTCTATCAGGTCGGAGGCGTCGATGGCCTCAATCTGTGCGCCGATAAAATCTGCGTTGAGGGCGGTGTTACTTAGCGTGAATGCCCAACCGAAAATAGACAGAGACAGGAACAAAAGGAAGCCTAAAAGGCCGATGAGCAATCCCTTAAGAAATTTCATTTAGGACGGCATTCTCCAAACTGAATATGATGATAACCTTACAGATGCTACTATTAAACCCTATTCGTTGTCAAGCTTTACCCCCGCCCCATCTGGGCCAGTAGCCAGGAGGTCCATTGTTCAATTCCCTCGCCGGTGGTGCAGGAGACGGGGAATATTTCAGCTTTTTCGTTCATCCCCTTGATAGCCCTGGAAAAGGCGTCCATATCAAAGTTCAGGTAGGGAAGGAGGTCAATTTTATTTATCAGCACGGCATCTACTACGTCAAACATCAGGGGATACTTGAACGGCTTATCATCTCCTTCGGGGGTGCTTGCAATCACGACCCTTTTGTGGACGCCGACGTCAAACTCGGCGGGGCAGACCAGGTTGCCCACATTCTCAATGATGAGTAGCTCAATATCCTGTAAGGGTACGTTACCGAGCGCATTGGCAATCATGTTGGCGTCAAGGTGGCATTCTCCTCCGGTGTTAATCTGTACCACTGGAGTGCCGTCTTTATTTATTAGCTCGGCATCTATGCTTGAGCGTATATCACCTTCAATAACACCGATTTTGATTTTCCCTTTCAGGCTCTTTATTGTTTGCAAAATGAGGCTGGTCTTGCCGGCACCCGGCGATGCCATCACGTTCACGGTAAATACACCCTTGCTGTTAAGTAACTCTCGATTTCTCTGTGCTATCTGGTCATTAGCGCTGAGGATGTCTTTAAGAACCTTTATTTCCATTTATTCCACCTCTATGCTTTCTACAAAAAGCTCTTTGCCAGCTATAATCTCCATGTCGTTCCCCTGGCAGTGAGGGCAGGTCCACTTAAACTCTTTGAGTTCATAAGTCTCACCGCAGTCCCGGCACCGAGCCTTTGGGGGAACCATGGTGAAGGACAGAGTTGCCTTCTCGGCGAGGCTCCCCTCGCTGAGTAAGTCAAAGTAGAACTGCACCGATTCTTTAACAAACCCGGTCATCTCTCCGATAACCAGGTTAATTTTCCCTACTTTCTTGGCTCCAGCTTTCTCAGCTTGCTCCAGAACAAGCTCAAACATGCTGTGAGTGATGGCAAGCTCATGCATTCTAATACGTCCCGAGTAGTTTGTCAGCCAGTAACATGCTCAGGGGGACGGGGTCATCACGCGGTTAACAACGTGGGCATTGGCTTCTATGCTGGCACCTTCCCACACTACGGTGCCCTCTATGCTGGCGCCATCTCCTATATGGCAGTCTGCTCCAATAACCACCGGGCCCTTTATGCGTGTCCCTCTGCCTATCCTGCACCCGCTGCCGATTACTGCCGGCCCCGTTATTATGGCTGAGGGATGGATGACAACCTCCTTATCACAGCATACCTTGTTTTTGCTCAGGTCGTCAATTAGAGCGCTCTTTACCTTCAGTAACAGGAGGTCTTGGTTCAGGAGAAGGTACGTCTCCGGTGTTCCCATGTCAAGCCAGTAGTTGCTGATGGGGTAGCCATAGACGGGCTCGTTTTTCTCAAGGAGAAGGGGAAACAGGCCCTTTTCAAACATATAGCGGCTGTTTGCCGGCACGTAGCCCAGGACTTCGGGCTCGAGGATGTATATGCCGGCGTTTATCCAGTTGGTGGTTACTTGGTCCGGGCTCGGTTTTTCAATAAAGCGCCTTACCCTTTTGTCACTCTCGGTTTCAATTACGCCAAAGGCGCAGGGGTTCTCCACCCAGGTCAGGGCTATGGTTGCCTTCGCCCCTTTACTCCGGTGGAAGGAAAGGATATCACCTATATCAAAGTCGGTAAAGATGTCCCCGTTGAGGACAACAAAGGTGCTGTCCAGGTATTGCTCGGCGTTCTTTACCGCACCGGCGGTGCCTAGCGGGTTATCCTCTATGGCGTAGGTCAGTCTTACTCCCAGGTTAGAGCCGTCTCCGAAGTAATTTCGGATGACCTCCGGGAGGTGGCTTACTGCCAGAATGACGTCCTTAATCCCGCATTTCTTGAGGTGGGCAATGGTATGCTCTAAGAAAGGCTTATTAAGAATCGGGACCATTGGTTTTGGTGTGTCATGAGTGAGCGGTTGCAGCCTTGTCCCCTCACCACCAACTAGAATGACCGCTTTCATCGTTATCTCAATTCTATCCTCAGGCGAGTCTGTAGTCAGGAAGGGCTTCCACATGGCGTGGAAGCCCTTGATTTTCTGGTGGAGACGGGGGAGAGTTGAACCCCTCCGCCATAAAGGGCTGGCCCGCCAAATG
>CAZRDI010000101.1:0-5318 GCA_964598825.1 uncultured Dehalococcoidales bacterium | reverse complement strand
CCTAGGACACCGGCCTTTCAAGCCGGCAACATGGATTCGAATTCCATTGGGGGCACCAGCTATTATACGTGGTTTCTAACATTTTATCACTGTCCTCTCCCCCTCTGGTAGTAATGTCAAGAAGCCTACCCTATTAAACCACTTCATAGAAAGCAGAGGGGGAGGAAACTCGTACGGTTCAAAGGAAATAGTGTAACCTGCTACCTGGATTAGCTAGGGCAAAGCTTACAGGCGATGGCTCACAGGTTCTTTCGCGGTCGGTGGAAGGGTTGCGGTGAATTGTAACCATCAAGAATCTCGGCTAAGCTTACTCCTCATTTACGCCGGTTATGAGGAACAACAACATCAATACTGGCACTGTCTGATAGCCCTTGAGAGTCATAGACAGTTACGGTTATGGTATAAACACGACCATCCTTATCTCGCCCGTTTCTCGCCGCTATAAGAGATATGACACCATCGCCAGGCAAGTCCGTCTCAGCCACATCATATTTTCCATACTCATCGGCAACCGAATAGGTAATTCTCACAATATCCTGCGGCTCATCCAGGTCAACGGCATCTATAGCCAGAGCGACGGGGACCGCCTTGTGGTTTGGCGGCCACAGCTCGCTGGGGTCGGCTACGACCGAGTTCACCACCGGCGGCTGGTTCGTTAATATTGAATAGGTTACATAATCACTATCGGGTGCCTGGTCAGAATCGAAATCCCACCAACCACCACTTAAATATGAGCGCGCGGTCTCCACCCAGATGTTTATTTCCGTTGCACCTCCCAGCTGCTCAAGGGGTATTGTAAGCACACAAGGGGCTTGAACGCTGCCACAGGTTGACGCCAGTTCAATGTCTCCCCCGGGGTTAAGATCAGAAATTATGACCGCCAAATCGTTCAAGTATACGTAGCATGTATTGCTCTCCCAAGACTTCACGCTACCAGTCAGGGGACTCCGTCTGAAGAGTATCGTAGGTCCCTGAACATCTATGTACAGGTTATCCGAATCATTGGTAACGTAGACCGCTGAGATATCAATACCGCTATGAGCATCACCGGTAGGGTCACTGATGAGGGGTTCTGCTGGCCAGCTAATGTCACTAGCCATTGCTGGCTCGACCACCACCGCCGACAATAACAACAACCCCAAGATAATGACCGCTGGAAGTGCTTTCATTCTCATCGCTACTTAGCCCCCATGGTTCTATTTGTTATGCCTTGAGTCTAGCCTCTCCCAGACGGATTGTCAACAGTTAAAAAGAGGCGGATTCAGTGCAGCATGACAACAATTCAACTTGTTACTCAGTGCTTTCCGCTTTCAAATCCTGTCGTAATACTTTCGGGATTTCTTCTTCCAGGACCTCCGGTGTATTCCTGCCCAGAGAAGCGGTGATGCTATAAAGTTCCCGATAAGAAATCTTAAGGGGAATCACTTTCTCCTCTTTGACAAAAATTATGGGCAGGCCACTCCAGGGAAAAGGAGAGTACGGGGAGAAGAGCACATATAGTGTCTGCAACTTTCTGTTTACTTTTTTAAATTTTACCTTGGCTACGATGGCAGCAATAAAGTAGGTGCCGGGACTAATCACTACAAAAGCGCCGTGACTTTTTTCAATACTTTTTCTTCTAAAAAGCCTGCCAAAGGGTATCAAACCAATTATGAAGATAGCCAGAATAGTGAAAACAACCGTCAGGATTACTACTAAATATGCATCATCTCGACTAATTAAAGACACGATTAAAGGGCGGAAGATAGGAACCAGAAGGTCATATATTAAGAGTTTGCCAAAGAAGTATACAACCCCGACCAGCAAAAAAACTATGAAGCCCTTCGTAAAAATACCTCTCATGCCTGCCTTTCTACCCCATCATTATTTGTCACAATTATTTTATAGTCTTTAACCACGTGCTTGTCAATCTAAACTGTTTAGCTCCGCTACCCGTGATTACGGCCTTATGCCGACACGGGACTTGGGGCCGAGCTGAGTCGCCGTAATCTTCTGGGCCTCTCTTACAAACTCGCATAGAAGCGGTCTGGTATCCCGGGGGTCAATAATCTCCTCAACACCAAACGTCTCAGCGGTACGGAAGGGCGACCCAAGTTTTCTGAGCTCATTCTCTATTTCAATACGCTTCGCTTTCGGGTCAGGGGCAGCTTCAATCTCCTTTCGGTACGCCGCCATCACTCCACCCTCTAAAGGCAGAGAGCCCCACTCTGCCGATGGCCATGCGTAGCGAAGATTTAGACGGGACACAGCCCCATGCAAACCGCCGGCTACACCATAGGACCGCTTTAATATTACCGGTATCCCGGGCACAGTCAGTTGAGCCAGGGCAAAGGCCAGCCGGGCCGACTTCCGTTCTATGCCCTCCTTCTCTACTTCGGGCCCTATCATAAAACCTGGGCAATCAACTAAATATATAATGGGCAGATGGAACGTATCAGCAAAGTCAATGAACCGGGTCATCTTTTCACAGCCGTCAGTATCTTGTGCCCCCCCAAACCATTTGCAGTCGTTAGCCATCACTGCCACTGGATAACCATACATACGTGCTAAAAAGGTAACTACAGACCTGCCGTAGAAAGGAGAAAGCTCAAACATAGAATCTTTATCGACGATATGCCTTACAATCTGGCGTATGTCGTATAGCTTCCTGCGGTCTCTGGGTATGGCGGAAAGCAGTTCTTCATCGCGCCTATTCGGGTCATCTCCGGTTTCCACACGTGGGGGCTGCTCCCAGACATTCTGCGGCAGGTAACTCAGGAAAAGTCTTATCTGACGGAAGGCATCTCTCTCGTCCTCAGCCACATTGTCGATTACCCCACTCTGATAAGCGTGAACCTTATAGTTACCCAACTCCTCCTTGGTAATATCGATACCCAGTGCCTGTTTTATCAGGGGAGGCCCGGCAACAAACAGCTCGCTGGTGTTTTTGGTCATGACGCTAAAGTGCGCTGCCGCCACTTCTACCGGCGGGTACCCGCCCAAGGAACCTAATGCCGCTGAAACAACCGGAACCCGTGCCATTAACTCTGCCGGAACACCCCAGAAAGAAGTATTTCCCAGGAGAATAGTGCGCCCGGCAGCCTCAATCCTCAGGACGCTTCCACCAGCCGAATCCAGCAAGCGGATAAAAGGAATACGCCACTCCAGGGACATCTTCTCGGGAGTAAAGCCCCCAACACCCACAAAACTGGTCGGGTCTGCCCAACCACCCCGGATGGTGAAATCCCCACCCTGGACGCACACCATTCTACCATTAATTTTCCCATAGCCCGTAACACGAGCAGCATGGGTAAACGATTCCAGTTCACCCTTGTCGTCATATTCAGCGCTACCGGCAAACGTTCCGATTTCCTGAAATGAATCCTGGTCAAGGAGCGAGTCAATCCGCTCCCTGACAGCAAGCCTCCCCTTTGAATGCTGCCTGGCGACACCCTCGGCTCCTCCCATCTGCTTTGCCAGTTCCCGCCTGTTTTTCATTTCGTCAATTTCCGGCTGCCAGGTCATATTTCACCCCCATCTTTTCTCCAAAATAGCTTAAAATTTATCTTTCAGTTTTCCATAGGTTTCAGCCAGGGCTTCAGGCACTACCCTGACATCGGCCATTACCGGCATAAAGTTGGTGTCACCCTGCCACCGCGGGACAATATGAGTATGTATATGGTCCTCTATTCCGGCTCCAGCCACCCCCCCTATATTCATCCCCACGTTAAAACCGGCGGGACCAAACACCTGCCTCAGAACTCCGACGCTCCGACTGATTATCTCAATGTGCTCGTGGAGTTCCTCATCGGTTAGCCCTTCCATACTGGCTACGTGCCGGTAGGGGACCACCATCAGGTGAGCTGGGTTGTAGGGATAGCTATTCATCATAACAAAGTTCTTGTCCCCACGATACAGGATATAGTTTGCAACGTCACTATCCTGTCTGGGTTTTTCACACAAAATACAGCCCTCCGGCTTTTCCGTCTGGATATATTGCATACGCCACGGTGCCCAAATCTGCCTCATATCATTCTCCTTACTGGCTGCTTAACATTATTTTAGCCTACGACCCGCCAAGCGTCAAAGGGCCCTGACCGAATCCGTCCATCAGCCAGGGCTCAATCCTGTTTGATTTCCAACCCCCGGTGCCTGTATAATTTAATAGTTAAACTGTCAAGACCACGTATTCTCACGAGCAGTCCCCCGCGCCAGCAGACGGGGAACGGGATACCCCGGTAAAACAATCTTTAGGAGGAAGCCGACCGGTGAAAAATAATGATTTTGAGAACTTCAAGGGCTCACCTGATTATGTTACTTCAGAACCCTTAAGGAATGCCGTCAACGTAAGCATAGCCTTAGCCAGACCGCTGTTAATAAGGGGAGAACCGGGAACAGGGAAAACGCTACTGGCCCACAGCATTGCGCACGACCTGGGGAAAAAGCTGATTATCTGGAACGTAAAGTCAACTACCAAAGCCCAGGATGGCCTATATGTCTACGATACTGTACAAAGGCTTAATGACAGCCGGTTCGGTGACAGAGACGTCTCCGACATCAAGCATTACATCAAGCTGGGCAAATTAGGGCAGGCTTTCGCCTCCCATGACCAGGTAGTGCTTCTCATCGATGAAGTAGACAAGGCTGACATTGAGTTCCCCAATGACCTCCTCAATGAACTGGACGAAATGAGCTTCTACATACCGGAGACTAACGAGACCATATCCGCCATTCACCGGCCGATAACAGTCATCACCAGTAACGCGGAAAAGGAGCTCCCCGATGCCTTTTTGCGGCGCTGTGTATTCCACTACATTGAGTTCCCCTCCCCGGAGCTTATGGAAGAAATCGTCCACGTGCACTTCCCCGATATTCAGAGCAGCCTCTTGCAGGAAACCATGAAAACCTTCTACGCCCTGAGGGAGATTAACGAGCTCAGAAAGAAACCTTCAACCAGCGAACTTGTAGACTGGATAGGAGCTCTTATCGCCGGCGGCATACCCCACGACGATATCTCCAAGAAAATTCCCTTTATCGGCACTCTGCTGAAGAAAGAAACGGACAACGATTTCTTTGTCAACAACTACATGTCCGGGAAAGGCAATACTTTCGTCACACGGCGGTGGTAGCTGTGTTTACCAACTTTTTCTATACCCTGAAGCAAAGACATGTCCCGGTATCACTTACCGAGTGGATGACCCTTATGGAGGCTCTCGCCAAGGGTTACATCACCACCCTGGATGAATTTTACTTCCTGGCAAGAGCGATACTGGTTAAAAGTGAAGCCTACTACGACCACTATGATGTCGCCTTCCAGGAGTATTTCAAGGGAATAGAAG
>CAZRDI010000100.1:0-5344 GCA_964598825.1 uncultured Dehalococcoidales bacterium | reverse complement strand
CTCCGGCCCGATACCATGCACGGAAAGAAGCTGCTGCCGGAGGTAATCAATATTATTGGCAAACAGCTCATTAAGGTTGTCACCGCAGCATTCTCCCAACCACTGAGCCAGAGACTTGAGTTTGCGTGCCTTGGTGTTATAGTAGCCACAGGGACGTATAAGAGTAGCAATTTCAGTCAGGCTGAGCCGTCGCAAAGCCTGTGGTGACAGGGCTCCGGCTGCCTTTAGATTAACTATAGCCTTTTCTACATTCAGCCAGGCGGCTGACTGGGTGAGTATAGCCCCCACCATCACCTCAAACGGCTCCTCCGCCGGCCACCAGTGCTGGGGCCCATAGCTGTTTATAAGCCGGTCATAGATACCTTGCAGAGCCTGACCTACCGATTGTTTATCCATTGAGGAACTCCAGCATCAGCCGCCGAATCATACCTCGGGACATAGGGCTTTATATCTATTACCGGCGTACCATCAAATGCATCCAGCCCTTCAACCTTCAGTATATTACCCTGGCGCTGGAGCAACCGAACCGTAGCCTTTCCTATCCGATTCGGCCTATTCGGCGTCCGGGTGGCAAAGAGTCCCGTGAGAGGAATCTCCCGGTTACCCCTGGGGTGAATCTTAAGCGACACTTTCGGAGAGGCAACCCGGTGCATCCACCAGAGAACTATAATGTGGGAGAACCCTTCCAGCCCATCCAGAGCCTCGGTCAGGTCACTATTGATAACAATATCAGAAACGACCTTCTTCCAGTCCTGCCCTGATGACTGCCCAATCTCGTTCCTGACGACGCCGATAGCTTTCAGGGTCATAGGGGGAATTTCATTAGTCACTGCGACACCTGCAACAGGCTACACATCAAGAAAAATATGACCTTCTCCCGGCTCCGAGGGCTTTTACCGCTTGGTGTACTGAGGTGCCTTGCGAGCCCGCTTAAGACCAGGCTTCTTTCTCTCCTTGGCCCGGGAATCCCGGGTAAGCAGTCCGTGCTGGCGCAGTACCGGCTTAAGGCTCTCATCCGCCCTTACCAGGGCACGAGCAATGCCATGAGAAATAGCGCCACTCTGCCCCGATACGCCGCCACCAGCCACCTTAATCGTAGCGTTATACTTGCCGGCACTATCACTAGCCAGGAAAGGCTGCATTATCGTCTGGCGATGCTCAATACGGGTGAACAACTCCTCATAGGGCATGCCATTTACAATGATGGCGCCATTACCCGGTAACAACCTCACCTGAGCCACGGCCGACTTACGTCTGCCTGTTCCGAAATAATAAGCTTGCTTTTCCACTTAAACTCTATCCTTTAGCCTGCTACCAGGCGATTTCTCTCTAACTCTCCCCGGTTGTTGCTTCTGCCGGGGCAGCCCCGGTCTGACCCAGGTGGGGGTGAGTATCACCGACATAGACCTTGAGCTTTTTCAGCATACTGGCTCCCAGTCGATTCTTAGGCAGCATACCTTTAACGGCATACTCAATCACCCGGGTAGGATGAGTCTGCATCATCTTCTCCAGACTGATACTCTTAAGCCCCCCGGGATAGCCCGAATGGCGGTAGTAAAGCTTCTGTTTGGCTTTATTACCGGTAACACGGACCTTATCCGCATTAATAACAACAACAAAATCGCCTGTATCCATATTGCGACTGAACATCGGCTTGTGCTTGCCCATAAGTAAGGTGGCTATCCTGGTAGCCAGCCTGCCCAGAACCTTATCCGAGGCATCAATAACATGCCACTCCCGCTTAATGTCAGAAGCCTTAACACTATAAGTTTTCATTATATCTCTTCCTCAAAAGGGTGCGGATAATTTACCTGCATCAGGCACAGCCCGCAGGCAGGGGCAGCCGGTCCGGCAAGCTCAAGACTTCTTGCCTCAACCACATGATAAAACTCATCAACTCCCATCTTGCCCAGGCCGACCCTGATTAGAGTACCCACCGTATTACGCACCTGGTGAGTCAGGAAGGAGTTAGCCACTATGTTAAAGACAATCAACTCGCCATCTTTCTTCATTTCTGCTCTATATACTCTCCGCACCGTACTCTTAATGCTCCCCCCCATAGAGCTGGCAAATGAGGCAAAGTCATGCTCACCGATAAGAGCCTGGCACGCCTGATTCATAGCGTCAATATCCAGACGCCCGGCAACACGGTAAACAAAACCCTCCCTGAGGGGAGAACGGGTCAGGCTGTTAAATATATAATAGTTATATTCCCGGCTAATAGCACGGCGCCGAACATTGAAAGAGTCCCCCACTCTATACGCTGCCTTGACGGCAACATCCCCGGGCAGATAATAGTTCAGCCCTTTGATAAATGTCTGTGTGGGGAGAGGTGACCTAGTCCTGAAACTGACTACCTGTCCCCTAGCATGGACTCCGGCATCAGTCCGGCTGGCTGACATCACCCGGATTTTCTCCCCGACCAGCTTTCTCAAAGCCTTCTCCATCTCCCCCTGAACGGTAGACAGACTGGCCTGCAACTGAAAGCCGTGATAGCGCATGCCATCATACTCCACAACCAGTACAATCCTGGTAGCTGTTGCTACACCGGCAATGTTTCCCACCTCTGGATTAACCGCAGTAAGTACCATCACTTCACCAACTCAAGCTGAACCATAGGTGCCCCATCCCCGAGCCTGGGTTCCAGCTTGGTGATACGGGTATAGCCACCGGGACGCTCAGCATACCTCGGAGCAAGTTCAACAAATACCTTATCAGCCACTTTTTTATCAAAAATAAACGACATCGCCCGGCGTCGGGAGTGAAGTCCGCCCTTCTTCCCCAATGTAATCATCTTCTCAGCCATACCACGCACTTCCTTAGCCTTAGCCTCAGTAGTAACAATCTTCTCGTGGTCTAGAAGGTCGGTTACCAGATTACGATATATCGCTCTCCTGTGGCTTGAAGAGCCGCCTAATTTTCTGCCGGCTACTTTATGCCTCATCCTCTGCTCCCTCCTCAGCTTGAGAGACCAAAGATAGCCCCAGTCCCTGAAGGCGCTCCTCTATCTCCGTAAGAGACTTCTGCCCAAAATTCCGCAGTGAAACCAACCCCTTCTCTCCTTTACTTATGACCTCTCCCACGGTAGCGATACCGCCACGTCTCAGGCAATTCATAGTACGCACTGATAAGTCCAGTTGCTCCACAGGCATATTATATTTCTCATCAGGAATAGCCAAGCGAATGAGCTGCTCCCCCTCCTCCATCTTAGAAACCTCAACATAATTGGCAATTGGGGAAAGCTGCTTAATCAAAACGTCAGCAGCGCTACTAACAGCGTCCACCGGCAATATAGTGCCATCCGTCCACACCTCCAGAATCAACCGCTCGCGGCTAGTCTCTCGCCCGACATGAATCGGCTCAATAGTAAAATTAACCTTGCGCATAGGAGTAAAGATGGCATCAACCGGAATCACTCCTATAGGCAGATTATCACTGGACTCGGCCTCCCTGTAGCCCACATCCAGGTCCACATCAAACTCCACATAAAGTCTAGCCTCAGGTGAATCCAAGGTAGCCAGATAAAGCTCGGGGTTGGCAATTTCAAAATCGGCCGAGGGCTGAATATCAACAGCACAAACTCGCTTCTCCCCTTCCACATCCAGTATTAGCTTACCTGCCTGAGCGGAAACCGGTTTCAACCTCATTGCTTTAACATTCAGCAGAAACTCAATGGTGTCTTCTTTTACATGCGGAATATTAGAGAATTCGTGCTGAATTCCTTCAATCTTGACCCGCGTCACCGCCGCCCCCGAAAGATAGCCAAGCAACACTCGTCGCAAGGCATTACCCAGAGTGACACCAAAGCCCTTTTCCAACGGCTCAGCTACAAATCGTCCGAAGTTATCTACACTTTCAATACACTCAAGTTGAGGTATTACTAATTGAGACAAAGTGTTACCTCCTTATCGCGAGTAGTACTCAACTATACTCTGTCCCTCAAATTTCGCCCCAATGTCGTCAGGGGTAGGCAGAGATAAAACCTTTCCAACAAGGGTCTGCTTATCAAGACTTAACCAGCCTAAAAGAGACTTACTCTCAATGGTCTCAGCCAATTGTTTATAATACTCAGACTTAGTACTCCGCTCTTTCCAGCTAATGGTATCGCCTTCCTTGACCAAACAAGAGGGTATGTCAGTCTCACGCCCATTGAGCACAATATGCCCATGCATGACCAGCTGACGAGCCTGAGCACGGGAATCAGCAAACCCCAAACGGTACACTATATTATCAAGTCGCCTCTCCAGTAACACCTGTAGATTCTCACCGGTGATGCCCGCCTGCTTCTCCGCTTGAGCAAAAAACCGCCTGAACTGCCTCTCCAGAACTCCATAGGTATAGCGAGCTTTTTGCTTCTCCCTTAACTGAATGCCACGGTCAGAAAGCCGACGAGGCCGCCTGAGCCGCTGCCCCGGGGGATTACCCCGCCTGTCCATGGCACACTTAGGGGTAAAGCACCTGCTGCCTTTAAGCATTAACTTCTCGCCGCTACGGCGACATAATCGACAAACTGCTGCTGTATATCTTCCCATTTTTTATCCTCTATACCCGCCTTCTTTTAGGCGGACGACAACCATTATGCGGGACAGGAGTCACATCCCTGATACTGGTAATGAAAAGTCCTGCACTCTGGAGAGAACGAATAGCCGCCTCACGCCCACTACCCGGTCCTTTAACGTAAACCTCTACCTGGCGTAAGCCATGCTCCATAGCTTTCCGTGCTGCATCACGAGCTGCAAGCTGAGCAGCATAGGGAGTACCTTTACGTGAGCCTTTAAACTTGGCTGTCCCCGCACTCCCCCAGGCAATAACATTACCCTCGGGGTCGGTGAGAGTCACTATAGTATTATTAAAAGTGGACTGGATATAGGCTCTCCCTACCGGGATAGACTTGCGTTCCCGTCTTCTCGTCCTGGTTTTCTTCTTCTTCGGCATTCTACTCTCCTGCTTAACTATTAAGCCCGGTTATTTCTTGGCTAAGCCGCGCCTCTGTCCTCTACCGGCTACCGTCCGGCGAGTGCCACGCCTGGCACGAGCATTGGTTCGCGTTCGCTGTCCTCTAACTGGTAAGCTATGACGATGCCTGGTTCCCCGGTAGCTACCAATCTCAATAAGACGCTTAATGTTAAAATCAACCTCTTTCCTGAGCTCACCCTCAACCTTATGCTCTCGCTCAATGACCTCTCGAAGACGGTTAACCTCTTCTTCAGTCAGGTTATCTGTCTTAGTATCAGCGTTGACACCAACCTGAGCTAGAATCTTCTGGCTCAGGGTAGCGCCAAGACCATATATGGACTGTAGCGAGACCACAATCTGCTTATTCCTGGGTATATCAATACCGACG
>CAZRDI010000099.1:0-5348 GCA_964598825.1 uncultured Dehalococcoidales bacterium | reverse complement strand
CAAAAGTAAAAAAGGAGGTGAGGCGGAATGGAAATTTTAAGGTGGGACAAGGATAGATTATATCAATTAGTACAGGAAAGGCTGGGTGACTACCTCTTTCTGGCGGTCTCCAATCGTGAGCCCTATATTCATACTATGTCTGGCAGTGAGATAGTATGTAACCGACCGGTTAGCGGGCTCACCGAGGCGTTGGACCCGGTAATGCGTGCTTCAAAAGGAACCTGGGTTGCCCATGGCGGCGGTGACGCTGACAAGAAAGCTGTTGATGCTAATGACCGGGTGGCTGTGCCGCCGGAGAAGCCGGAATATACTTTGCGCAGGGTGTGGCTGACTGAAGAGGAGGTAGATGGCTTCTACCTTGGCTTTTCCAATGAGGCGCTATGGCCGCTATGCCATGTTACATTTACTCCGCCCGTTTTCAGGGAATCTGACTGGAATACCTATAAGAAGGTGAACCAGATTTTTGCTGATGTGGTCCTCAAGGAGGTGGGTAATCGTAAGGCTATGGTGCTGGTGCAGGATTATCACTTTGCCCTTCTTTCCCGCTTAATTAAAGAGCAGAATCCTGAGCTTACCGTCGGTCAGTTCTGGCATATTCCCTGGCCGACCTATGAGGTATTCCGGACCTGTCCGTGGCAGGAAGAGATACTGGACGGCATGCTGGGTAATGACCTGATGGGCTTCCATGTCCAGTCGTTTTGCAGCAATTTCCTGGAGACGGTAGAGCGTATTCTGGAAGCCAGAGTAGACCGGAACAGGTTTACCGTGACTTATCGGGGTAAGACCACTTCGGTAGAGCCGTTTCCCATCAGTGTAGATTTTGATGCCCTTGCTCACAGCGCCGGGACTAAGGCGGTGGAGCAGGAGGTGGAGAAGCTTCGCCGGGAGCTTGGCTTGGGGGGTAAATATGTCGGGCTCGGTATGGACCGTATGGATTACACCAAAGGCATACCTGAGAGGTTGCAGGCGCTGGAGAAATTCTTTGAGGAGTCTCCCGATTATAGAGGAAAGGTTACCTTCATCCAGGCCGGTATGCCCAGCCGGACCCGCCTTGAGCGCTACCAGGAGGTTAGCCGCAGGATTGACGAGCTTGCCGATGGTATAAATGCTAAGTACGGCACTGACTCCTGGCAGCCGGTAGTTATGATGGCGAGGCAGCTTTCTCCGGTGACACTTACTGCCCTGCGTCGCCTGGCGAACTTCTGCGTGGTCAGCTCGCTTCATGATGGCATGAATCTGGTAGCCAAGGAGTTCGTTGCTTCGCGGGTTGATGGAGACGGTGTCTTGATTTTGAGTGAGTTCACCGGAGCCGCTGTCGAGATGGTAGACGCTCTCATAATCAACCCCTATGACATCAGTGAGTTTGCCAGAAAAATAAAGGAGGCATTGGAGATGCCTGAGGCGGAAAGGCGACGGCGGATGAAGACTATGCGGGAAGTGGTTGCCAGCAACAATATTTACCGGTGGGGTGCAGCCCACGTCTCCAGGCTCATCTCAATAGCAGGGGTCTAGTGCAGCACCTTTTTAGCTCATGGGAATCTTTTTCGGCTGATGTTAAGGCTGCTTCCTACGTTCTGCTGCTCTCGGACTACGACGGCACACTGACCCCGATTGTCGGTCGGCCGGATGAGGCGGTGCTGTCGCCCGAGACCAGGGATAGGCTCCGTGCCTTAGCCGCTAAACCAGACTTCAGCGTAGGTATTGTTAGCGGTCGCCCGCTTTCGGAGGTTAAGTCCCTGGTGGCAGTAGAGGAGATTTACTATGCGGGAAACCACGGATTTGAAATAGAAGGACCCGGTCTTAGCTTCGTCCATCCGGCGGCGAAAGCGGCTCAGGCGAAGATTCATGACCTTCTCCGGCAGTTATCTATCAGGCTGGCTGATATTGAGGGGGTCATAATTGAGGACAAGGGATTAAGCTTGAGCGTTCATTACCGTTTAGTAAGTGAAAGCGATGAGGAGATGGCAGCCCGGATTTTTCAGGAAGTTACTTCACCCTGGCTTCATGATGGCGAAATAAGGGTTACCTCTGGGAAGAAGGTCTGGGAGATTAGACCTCCGATAGATTGGCACAAGGGAAAAGCAGTAGAAACAATTATGGATGAAATAAAGTCAATCCATAAAGGTAAGCAGTACCTGGCTATATATCTGGGTGATGATACCACTGATGAAGATGCCTTCAAGGTTATTCATCGGCCGCAGGGCTGGGGCATTTTTGTGGGACAGGAGAACGATTCGTCTAGCGCCGATTATTTCCTTGATTCTCCCTCAGAGGTGGCGACTTTTCTGTCCCGATTACATGACTTGAAGTGAGGACTCTGCTTCTGGTTATCAGCGTTTAGGCCTTTTGCCTGAAGGAGAGGCATTCCCCCTCGGGGAGGGAGCTGGCTATTTTCTGTATGGTGGGTGCCGTTTCTTCGGGCAGTGCCGTATTTATATAGATGCCGGAGCCCATTTCAAAGCCGGCGATAGTAGACAATCTCGGCACTATTCTGAGGTGCCAGTGGTAGTAGGGGTCCTCTTCGTCCTCGGTGGTGGTGGTGTCGACCATTAGGTTGAAGGCCGGGTTATCAAGCCCACTATATAAGCAGAGCAGAGTGTCCTTCAGCACCATAGCCAGTTCGGCGAGGTCTGTTGCCGGGAACAGACCGAATGATGCACAATGCTTTTTGGGGATAATCCAGGTCTCATAGGCTACGCGTGAAGCATAAGGGTGCAGGATAACGAACTCTTTGGTGTGGGCAACGATTCTCTCTTTCTTCTCCATCTCCTCAGCGAGTAAATCACAGTAGAGACATTTACCGACGTCATCATAGTAATCAACGGCAACGTCAAATTTTCGGCGGTAGTAAGTGGCGGTGATAGGTGTGGCTACTAACTGGGAGTGAGGGTGTGCCAGAGATGTCCCTGACGCCCAGCCGTGATTCTTGAAAATAGTAATAAACTTGAACTGCTTGTTTTTCTTTAAGGCGTTGTACCTTTCCTGGTAGGCTATCAGCACCTTCTCTACTTGCTCGTATGGCATCAACGCCATGGGTATGTTATGAGAAGGGCTTTCTATAATCACTTCATGCCCCCCGACGCCGTCCATCTTGCGGAAGAAATGTCCTTCCTCTCTCCTGGTAATATCCCCGTTAAGCGTCAGCGCGGCAAATCTATTATGGACCACTCTTACATCCCAGGATGAGTTCTCACTTGAGGTTGGGAGCCTGAAGGTTTCTTGAGGCGTTTGGCTTTCGTTACCGGGGCAGAAAGGGCAGGACTCATCGTAGTCAGGCACTTCTTCCGTACGTCTTTTCTTTGATTTTTGCTGGGGGCGTTTAGCTCTCTCCGGCGCTATTATTACCCATTCTCTGGTTGTTGGGTCCTGTCTTAATTCTGACATGTGTCTAACCTAGCCTAAACTATATTTTTCAGGTACGGTCTTTTTTCTTTGACCTGATTGTTTCCCCGCTTCGGACTTCGGCGGTGGGAAAGTCGTCCTCTGACATGCCGGGGCAGATTATACAGTTATGGCCTATCGTTATCCCCGGGTTCAGCTTAGTCTTCTTACCAACAATGGTTATCCCGGTATTCAGCACTTCCGGGTCCCTGCGGTTCGCTGTGAAATCGTCGCCGAAGCCGACATAGCAGCCGGCGTTTACCACCACTTCCTTGTCCAGGATTGAGCGGTCAACAACACTGTGAGACCCCACAAAACTGTCAGACATGATAATTGAGTCTCTGACTATAGCACCTTCAGCCACTATTACCCCTGGCGAGAGGACTGAATTCTCAACATCGCCTTCAATAACACAGCCACTGGATATCAGGCTGTTTACTACGTTAGCATTCTCAGACATGACAGCTGATGGTCTCTCCGTTTCGTTCGTGCGGATAGGCCAACCGGCGTCTGACAGATAGCCACCTGTGGACATTTCAAGTATGTCCATATTAGTCTGCCAGTAGTTCTGAACGGTGCCTACATCGCGCCAGTAGGCCTCAAACTCATAAGCGAATAGTTTAGCCTTATTTACCATCTTGGGAAAGATGTTTCTCCCAAAGTCATGCTGGGACATGGCATGATGGGCATCTTCCTCCAAACATTCTTTCAGTACATCTTTTTTGAAAAAGTAAACGCCCATGGAGACAAGGTTGCTCTTGGGTTGCTTAATCTTCTCGTGGAAACCGGTCACCCGTCGGTCTTCATCCGTTATTACCGTGCCATAGTGCTCCAGGTTTTCCTTAGGTAGACGGGTGACGGCCAGTGTAACGTCCGCGTTCTTCTCCTCGTGGAATTCTAGCATCCAGGCGTAATTCATCTTGTAGACATGGTCACCGCTGAGGATTAATACCAGATCGGCATCATATTCATCAATGTGTTCAAGGTTCTGATATACGGCATCGGCGGTTCCCTTGTACCAACCGCGGCCTCTTTCTCGTGCCAGGTAGGGTTGCAGCAGCCTTATTCCTCTATCTGGAGCGATTAAACCCCACGATGCGCCGACTCCGATATGCTCGGAGAGAGACAGCGGCTGATATTGCGTCAGTACGTCTACATTGCGGACTCCGGAATTGACACAATTACTGAGGGTGAAATCTATGATGCGGTACTTACCAGCAAAGGGGATGGCTGGCTTGGTTCGTTCTTCTGCCAGAACGCTCAGCCTCTCTCCACGGCCTCCGGCCAATATGATAGCTAAAACATTTTCCATTGTTGTTTGCCACTTTAGTTTCTTCTCTATCCAGTATTAAAATTATTGAATGGAAGACAGCGGTCTATTGCTAAATCTTATTATTAGCCAAATGTCTCTATTTATTACTCGCTCTATTATGTTACACGTCTTATGCGCCAAATGTCAAACGCCTTATGATTGGAGTAGTATAAGCACACTCGTGAATATGGCGGTAATGTGTTTGTTTATCGAGCCTATCCCACCAGTTAGCCCGTCTTTACAGCTTCTTTTCCTTGGGCGGCTCGTCGAGAGCTTGCCTTAACTCTCTTATGAAATTGCCGACCGATGTGAAGCTATCCTCGGATTCCATAAGCCGGATTATCTGACTGCCTACAATCACCCCATCCGCTATCCTGGCTACCTGTCTTGCCTGCTCCGCAGTAGATATCCCGAAGCCCACACAGAGCGGCTGGGCGGCTACTTTCCTTACCCTGGTAACAAAGGCATCCAGGGTTGCCGGCAATCTGTCTCTCGCTCCGGTAACCCCGGTTACCGAGACCAGGTAGATAAACCCCCGTGACCTTTCGGCTACCAGACTGATACGCTCATCGGTGCTGGTCGGAGCCAGCAGGTAAATAAGGTCCAGTCCTCGTCTTTGGGTGATAGCCTCCAATTCTGAGCCTTCCTCCGGCGG
>CAZRDI010000098.1:0-5406 GCA_964598825.1 uncultured Dehalococcoidales bacterium | reverse complement strand
AGATGTGCATTTGCTATACGGATAGTTCCCAATTCGCTGATGAGATAGACGGCGATAACTGGTATGAAATCTTTCAAAGAGAAGGTGTCACTTATGGTCGCAGTGACCCTGACCAGGACCCCTGTGGCTATCGAACCCTTATGGTCTGGCAGCTAGCTGAGAAGCACTACGGAGAAGCCGGTATATACGACAGTCTATATGAAGCCGATGGTGACCTGATGAGACCCAAGTCAGTAGAACTCATTGCTCTTCTTGAGTCGGGCGATTTAGACTATGCTTTTGAATACTCCTCCGTGGCACAGCAGCATAACCTGAAATACGTTGAGCTCCCACCGGAGATAAACCTCTCCGACGTTGACTCCGAGGACTTCTACGCTCAGGCAGAGGTTGAAATCGCAGGAACAGAGCCCGGTGAGACGATAACCATGATTGGTAAACCTATCGTTTACGGGGTTACCATTCCCAAGGACTTTCCTCGCCAGGAACTGGCTATAGCCTGGGTTGAATTCCTGCTGAGCGACGAGGGAATGGACATAATAGAAGCAAACTACCAGACGCCGATTATTCCCGCAAAAACGAATGATGTAAGCAAACTACCGGAGTCCTTCAGGGATTACGTAGAATAAACCAATGTTGTGCCTCCCGCTTACGGGAGACACAAAGCTGCAGCCTGCAGGGAGACAACGGGGGCTTAGCCTCTCCTTCCCGGTGCCTTCCGAACAGGCTGCGGCGCGCTCAATTAAACTTCGGTTGCAGAAGCCTTTTCCCCGGCTATCAAAGCAGCACCAAGGGCAGCAACAAGCTGCGGTTCTCCTGGAACCAAGAGACTGACACCCAACGCCTCTTCTATACTCCTGATAAGCCCGATATCCTTTGCCCCGCCACCAATCAAGGCACAGTCCATCTCAATACCCATTCGCTCTACTAAATTCTGGACCTTGGCCGCCAGCGCGTAGTGAACTCCAGCCAGAATATCCTCTACTGCCTCCCCCTCAGCCACCCGGGATACCGCCTCTGTCTCAGCAAATACAGCGCAACCAGTATTGAACTTAACCCTGTTTTTAGATTTCAGAGACAGCGGCCCAATTTCCTCCAGATTAATCTTCAATACGTGCGCAATCACCTGTAGAAACCGGCCACTCCCACCAGCACACTTCTCGCTTTGTAAAAAGGCTGTAGTCCTACCCCTCTCATCCACTCTAAAAACCCGGCTGAATTGCCCGCCGATATCAACAGCGGTTCGCACCGAGGGGAACAAATGAAATATCCCTCTGCCCTGGCAGGATACATCGGTAACCACCTGATTAGCGAAGGATGCATTGTTCGCCCCGTAGCCGGTGGCCACCGTATAAGCTATATCGGCAAGAGACAGATTCGCCTTTGCCAGAGCTCCCTTTATCACTTCGTCAGCAACAACTTTGTAGCTGCCTACTGATGGGATGATATGAAAAGATACAACGTCACTTTTCACCAGTACCGCTGCTTTAGAAAAGGCGGAGCCTATATCAACACCGGCAACATAAACCATAACGATAACTTCCTATCTAAGAGCTATCTTGCCTTGCTCTTAAACGACTCTATGGTTTCAATAAAAGCGTCTATCTGGCTGTGGGTGTCGGCCTCATTGTAGGAGCTAATATCTACAATATCACTCTCTAAAATTAACGATGGAATGTCCCTGTATATCTTCTTCATCAGATTTAGCTGCCAGATTAGACCTATGTGCCAGGTGCGACAGGAGAAGGCTTCATGCATAACTACGCCGTCTATCTTATAATCCTCAACATACTGAATCAGCCGCTCTACATCGGGATGGGAACCGGGGCGCTTCCTGGCCTTGTCATACCAGAACGTCCAGTACTTCAGCCATCTCCAGGCGATATGCTCCAGAGGGTCGCTAATCCTGGTCAAGTCAATATCAAAGTTGTACATCGCTTCTACCATGCGATAGGTAGTCTCAACCGGGAAAACGGCTCCTTTACTATTAAAGTAGTTAAAGTCGGTCAGAGCAAACCATGACGGCAGCCCTCCGCCCCAGAGAAGCCTGTATTTTTCGTCGGCAATCACACCTTCCTTGTTGGCTATCTTCTGCCGCAACTCATTATTCAGGTCACTAAAAAAATCATAGGCTTCCTGAGTCCCCATCATAAAAACCATAGGGACCATAGTATTCATCGCATCTCCGGTGCCCATGGGGGTAGGGACGGCTCTACGCAACTCATAGGTCTCCCAAATCAATGTCCAGGTCCTATCAGCCAGGTCGACACGTTCGCTCAGCTCATCCCAGTCCATCTTCCTACCGGTTTGCTTCTCCAGAAAATCAACCAGACCCCTGAGCTGCTCAACCATGTATTTTATATAGTAGTCCTGGACCTCACGGTAGTCATAGTCATTTTCATACGGCGGCCAGGGAAGCCCGATATCATATACAGGCACATCAGGCATATATTGCTGGGCTGCCTGATACCACTTATTTCTTGGGTCACAGAGTATCTGACCGCTACCGAGCATCATATCCGGTCTTACCTGACCTCCCCAGGGAGAATCTGGCGGCATCTCGCCCAGCTCCTCGCGCCAGGCATCAAACCCCAGGCCACATAGAGCATAGGTACAGAGAGAGCGGGAAAAGTTCTCCGCTTCAGCTCTCTCCAGAAATCGCTGAGCATCACGTTTAGCCCCACAGATACCAGCATAGTTCTCAGTCCATACCGGGACAATATCCATGGTTCGGATGATCTCATCATAACAGCAGCAGATAAAGGCATAGGCTGTAGTCTTCCCTTCCTCCCTTGCCTGTACCGTCCCGCCAATAGACGCCTTGACCATCGGGCCTACCTTAGCTGCTGCCTCGGTAGCTGTCCTTCTCTTCTTTCTCTCCTGCGGCTTCTTTTCCTCTGCCATTTATTTTCTCCTTTTGCGTATCCACACCGGTTATGCCGAGCTAATTAACTCCATAAACGCCTGAACTCTGGTCCTCAGCCTGCCGATAGATGACATTGAATACTCGTCCTCAAGATAGAGCACCGGAGTGCCTAAAGATTCCACATAGCTCTTCATCTGGGGTACTTCAAAGCCAAAGGGGTCGCAATATTTGTAGATATAGAGCACCACACCATCAACCTTAAAGTCCTTAATCATGTGACCGATATGACCGAATCTCTCTTCTAAATACTCCTGATAGCTTCCCTTCATTTCCCGGTAAGTACGCCCGCACTTTATCTTTCTCAAATACCGTTCCGCTATGCCGTCAATAGGGTCATCGGTAACATCCACCAGGGGCCAGTACTCCCTGGTTCCAGGGCATAAATCGTCAGCGACCACATTAGCCCCGCTATCCTCAATCAGCTTGATAAAGGCTACATCGTCAACCTGCGCACCGACGACCATTATTCGTACTGCCTTCTCAACCGGGACTTTAGCCCGCTGCTTAACCTCGTCAATGACACTGTCCAGCAACCGGCTGGACTCATCTACCGGAATACCCATCATGGCTATTAATACTCTGCCTATCTCCTCTCCTGAGAGTAGAGGGGGGACCGTCTTTCTTAATTCATATAGTTCCCTTACCTTAGCCCTGTTACGATTATAAATCTGGACAGCTTGAGCCAGAGCCTTATCAGAAATCTCCCCACCACCAAACTTGCTCAGGCTATTTCTAAATGTATTCAGCACTGCCTTGAAGAATTTCAATGATGAGTCATCAGTTGAATGAGGCATATTGATAAGGTGGGAGTAAGATAGATTAAGGCAATACTTCCAGATATCGTAGGTTCGACAAATACTATCGCAGGCATGAGGAATAACTATACCGTCAAGAAAATTGTACCTGGCCTTAAGTGCCATATCAAAGCAGCTACGAACCAGAGGACAAACAATGGTCTCCATCTGAGTGTCAGCCCTGGTAATGGGCTCATCAACGTTCCCTTTTATCCTGAATGGTATAAAGCCAGCAGCAGTTATGATTTCAAGAGGGACGTAAGCGCATAAATAGCCCATTATCTTCTGTCCCTCGCGCTTTAGCTCTCTCGCCCGGTAATCATAATTCTGATAGTATTTCTCTACCGTAGCTAATCCGTTGCCATCGACACCTTCTACTGCCATAATCTCACTCCATTCTAGAATCCCACTTAAGCGTATTGCCTCTGATTATAGACTCCCAGGGTAAAAAAGTGAAACCCGGTCATTACGTTCTCTACCGTCTCACGCTCAGGAGAGTTATTCGCCTTCAGCAACCAGTTCTGCCAGCTGTTCCAGCACCGCCTCCAGGGCTTCTATTTCTCTTCCATAGCCAGCCCAATCACCATCCTTCAGGTACTGCTGGGCCTGCTCATAGTGCTGCTGAGCTTCCGCAATCAGGCTGGCTATCTCAGCGGCTATCGGCTCCTCTTCCTCCTCTGGCTCCGATGTGACCGGTGGTTCGGTCTCGGTTGTATCCGGCGGCGCCTCGGCGCCAAAGATGGCAGCGATGCTCTCCGCCAGCGTGGGCCTCATGGCTATCTGCTCACCGGTAGCGACAATAACCCGCTTCAGTTCAGGAAGTCCACCTTCCACCGCCTGAAGGAAGACAGGCTCCACATATAGCATGGACTCACCCAGAGGAATCAGCAGTAGATTACCACGGATAACCCGGGACCCACCACGGTCCCACAGGGCAAACTGTTCAGTGATATCGGTATCCTGCTGAATCAGGTTCTCAATCTGGCTGGGGCCATACACCCGCCGGTCCTTGGGGAAGAAATAGGCAATCAGTTTCCCGTAGTGCTCTTCATCGCAGCGGGCAGCCATCCAGCCAATAGCATTCTCCTTGTTCGCCGGGGTGAAGGGGAGCATGAGCAAAAACTCCTCCTCATCTTCATCAGGCAGGCGCATGATAACGTAATAGGGTTCCATAAGCTGTTCACCACCGAAATAGACCTCCTTGGGCACAGCCCACAGATCCTCCCTGTTGTAAAATACACGGGCATCCTGCATATGGTAGGTGCGATATACAGCCGCCTGAACATTGAACATGTCCTCAGGATAACGGATGTGGGCACGCAAGGACTCAGGCATCTGGTCAATAGAAACGAACAGGGCGGGGAAGATAGCCTGATAAGTCCGTATCAGCGCATCCTCAGCATCGGCAACATAGAAGGTCACGTCGCCATTGTAAGCATCAATAACGGCTTTAACACTGTTACGGACATAGTTCAAACCGTTATCAAGCGGCTCGGAATAGGGGTAGCGGGTACTGACGGTATAGGCATCCTGTATCCAGAATAGCCTGCCGTCCGCTACCACCAGGTAGGGGTCATTGTCAAGCTCCAGGAACGGTGCCAGATGGTTAACCCTCTCCTGGATATCGCGGTAATAGAGTATCCGGCTCTCGGAGGTCAATGCGTTACTGATAAGGATATTAAAATCGCC
>CAZRDI010000097.1:0-5415 GCA_964598825.1 uncultured Dehalococcoidales bacterium | reverse complement strand
ACTCGCTGATGGGCTCGAGGACTTCCATGTCCATGGCATAATTACACGAGACACCGCAGGCACCGCACATCTGGCAGTTATAGACGATATGCAGAAGCCTGTCCGTGTAGTTGAATCCGTTCTTCAACATCGCTGCTGCGATATCTAATCTTCCGCCGGCTGAGTAGCTGTGATAGTTATATTTAGATATGCTGGGACACACATTTGCATACTGAAATCCCTTAACCTTTTGCATGGGTATAAATTTGCAGGCCGAACACCGGCAACACATCTCCATATCGCCCTGATATTGTTCCAGTCCCATCTTCGCTACCTCCTGATTCATTCAATAATAAATTGCTTCTTTTAGCGTGTTTTAAAAGCACACTTTCCCCGGATTCATAATATGGTTTGGATCAAACATCTTCTTAAGCTTATTAAAAACGGCAACGGTAGCTGCATCTCTGTTGAGAATCATCCCGGCGCTTTCACCATAAGGCCTGGAGAAGAAAGCGCCCCTGGCCATTAGGTTCCTGGTGGCTGTGGCGGACAATTCACGGACTTTGTCTGCTTCGCTCTTGTTCTCCGGGTCGTAAAACAGATTGAACTCACAGTGACAGCCGGTGCCCTGTACTATCGGCTGGATGTAAACACCCATGTCTGAAACAGGGTAACCGGCTTTTTCAGCCAGGTCATTCATCGTCTTTATCTGACCTTCGAGCTTATCATTGATGGTTAAAAAGAATATATCCTGGCAGGCCCCTTTATAGCGGAGTTTCCAATAGGGCTCATCGGAAGGCCGCTGCACCGCCTTCAATATTTCATTTGCTGAAACCCCACCGGCCGCTTTTACCGCTTCTATCCCCAAACGCCTGGTTATATCGGTGATGCCGGTGATATGAGAGCTAATCCTTTCCTCCGGGGAATACTCATAGCCGGCTACAGCATAGAAAAGAGTCCACGGAGGCAGGGCATCCTTGAGGTTCTGATAGTCCCCGGGCCATTTCTTGGCAAAGATAGCCGCCAGGTTGGTGTGATTGAGTATAAAGCACTCGTTGACCATTCTCAGTCTTATCAGCCAGGAAGCCATTTCTATCAGCGTATCGAGGCTGGCGGAGCCAACCACGAAGGGCTCTTCAAGGCTGGGTAATATTTCACATCGTAATGATGCCCATGTTACGATGCCCATGGTTCCCTGTGCCCCCTGGATAATCCTGTGCCATGAAGCTATGCCGGGGCCATAAGGTGCTTTTTGCACGCCCCCGATTAACCACTGCTCCTCTACCGAACCCGGACCGGCTGCCTGCCCGGTCCTAAATCCATCACCACTTCCGAAGATTACCTCAACACAAGCCAGCGGGTCCGAGATATCCCATTGGTACTTGGGCATTATTACAGGCTCTCTCTCGAGCATGCTGCCGATAACTGTCTTCGACTTTCTCGGCAGCAGCGGCATATTGAGCCTGAGCCCTTCTTTTTCTACCTCCGGTATCAGTTCCTCAAACGTCACGCCCGGCTCGACCATGGCAACCCTGCGTGCCCGGTCGGCATTGATGATCTTTTTCATGCCGCTTAAGTCAACGATAACGGCCCCCCCGATGCCGGGAACCGTGTCACCCCGAAAATGAGGAGGGCCTGAACTCACCGGCACCAGCGGCGTTAGAGTCTCATTAGCCAGATTCACTATCTTCTGTACGTCACTGGCATTGTGGGGCTTTATCACACATAACGGCCTTACGGTATTAGCAAAGCTCATATCCCTAGAGTATTTATCCAGTGTCGCTCGTTCGTAACTTACGTTACGAGCCCTGACAATTTTCACCAGCTTCTCTTTTTCAATCATTTTTTGCCCCCGTTCACTTTCTTACAGACAGAATTGAACGACTCCTTGCCTTCTTACATATAGAGTTGCCGGCAAGAAGAAATAGCACTGGAACAGGATCTCCTGACCCAATGTACCCAATCATAGGGACGCAGTCCGCCCGGTGTTTTCCGATTTTATTTTCCCTAAGGGGTGCCGCCCTTCCTCAGCTTGGCTGCTTCCTCAGGCGAATAGTGCTCACGGCTGCTGTGCGCGGGGTGGAGCGATATGTCGCCTACGGACACTGTGTATTTGGGTGAGAATAAAACGTGCATCCACATAAAGGGTTTATTCACCTTCTTGATGATAACGGGACAGTGTATTAACCCCTTGGGCACGTAGATAATCGAGGAGGTATTAATGATATGTTTTTCACCTTCCTCGCCGAAATACATCTCGATTTCGGCGTCGAATTCGAAGAGGTTCTTAGGGTCACTGCCGAACAGGAAAAAGATTTCGTCGCAATCATGTGCGTGAGGCTCCGTAATCATTGTGCGGGGCTCGGTCATGTAAAGTAGCTGGCATTCAGCCGGGAAGTTGGGAAACTTGGCTCCGGCGCAACCATCTTCAGCGCATATGTGCATAGATGGTGCCGCCGTACCCTTTTCTAAGGGTTCTCTTATTATGTATTTCCCGTATTTTGTCTCCGCCATTTTTTTGTACCCTCCTTGTTTTATATTAATGTGAGATAACCTAAATTCTAAGTTGGTGAGGTACCCTTGTCAACCTCCACAATTTATGATTGTGCTCTCGTACGCATAAGGCGCTGTCAGGATCATGGGAGTAGTGGGTAGGCGACGGAACCAGACTCCCTTCTCCACCTGTGCTGGGAGTATTAATTCGGGGCCAGTCAGCATCAGGGTTGCTCAGGAATATCATGATGAATATTGGACTAAGGGCGGGTCTAAATGAAACCAAATGTTTGTGAAAAAGTTCTACCTTTTATCCTGCACGGCCTACCAAAGCTAAAAAGACCGTCCCTTTTGAGGAATTTTAAGCGAATCAGGGTGTCAGAACACCAGGGCAACCGACACCCTGACTTTATTATTTTATCGGTAAATATTAAGAGTAAAATTTGCTACTGCCAGACTTCTTCTTGACAGGGAAGAGCCTCGCTGGCTAAGATATCTACTGTGGAATTGTAACGCTGAAAATGCCACGCGAGATAATTCTCCACATGGGCTGATAAAGAGGAAACCTGATGACGAAGGTAGAATCTGCCAAGATTGAGAATATAGTAAGTGAGTTGCGGAAAATAGTTTCTGAAAAGTTTGTTACCTCCTTTTTAATTGATAGGATAGTTAGTGCTGAAGATACTTTTCCTTATGAGCTGAGAGACGAAGAGGTTCCTTATGCCGTAGTGATGCCCGGCTGCAAGGAAGAGATAAGTGCAATCCTGAGATTAGCTAACCGAGAAGGAGTCCCGGTTTTTGTCAGGGGTTCAGCAAGTCAACTGGCTGGCTCCACCAGGCCTCACACTCACGGGATTATGCTCAGTACCAACAGACTCAACAAGATGGAGGTCTTTGAAGACTACGGTTACTTTGAATGTGGGGCCGGCTGTGTAGTGCTTAAAGTGGCCCAGAAACTTGAGGGATTGGGCTACTTTCTGCCCCTCCATCCTGGTAGCCGACGCATTGCCAGCATGGGTGGCTGCATATCGAATAATACGAGTGCACATATCGTTGACACTTCGATTGGAAAACCGGGCGACTATGTATTGGGGGTAGAGGTTGTTCTGCCTAACGGGGATATTTTAGAGACGGGGACCAAAGGCATGAGGAGGCCGGCGGGGACCGACCTGACCAAATTCTTCGTGGGTGGTGATGGCCTTCTCGGCGTTATCACTAAGATTCGAATGAGGCTTGTTCCAGACTATGAATACGCCTACGCAGTCGCCTATTTTGACAACCTGAGGTCTTTAACCCGCGCTGTTCAGAGAATGTACTACGAGAAGAGGCCAAAGCCTCTGTTCATGGAGATGATGGATGAAAGGACAGCCCGGGTGGGGTTCAAGGCTAAGGGATTGCCTGTCCCGGAAGGAGCAATCATCCTTTTTGCCAGCATCGGGTATAGCAAAGAGGAGGCTGAGAGAAGGAGAGAACAGGTAATTCTATCCCTCATGGCTGAAGGACCCATCGGGGTGAACAGATTGAAGGATGTTGATGAATGGAGTGCTATACTCAGTGCCAGAGAGGTTATCAGTTCATTTATCTCCCGGGAAAGGGGTGGCTATTGGAAATCAGCCGAGGTGATAACCAATCTCAAATATCTGCCGGAGGCGGCAGAGGAATGTGCCAACTTTAATCAGGGATTGCCAATCTGCGGCTCTCTGGAACATTATCTTTACGCTCATATCGGAGCCATCTCTTTGCACCCGGGAGTCTTAATTCCCACAGACTGGGAGAGCGAAAAGAAAAGAGAGGCCATTCGAGAGCTATTTGAGCGTGAGGCAGAGCTTAACCTCAAGTATGGTGGCTGCGGTGGCGAGTGGGGTCAATTCTCCAAGAGAACTCCCTTCTTTATCCGCCGGTATGGCAAGGAAGGTTATGAGCTGGTGAAGAACATAAAGAAGACGGTAGACCCCCAAAATATATTGAATCCCGGGATATTAGAGGGCTATCGCTAGCTAGGAGAATGACCGGTTAATTAATGAATGATGAAGCCAATTCTATAGAGAAATTCTTAGCCGATCTTTTAGGTGCAATAGCCAAATGCAGGCACTGCATGAGCTGCTATTCTGACTGCCCTCTTGTTGAGTCCACCCGTGGCTTCCCGTCACAGGGCCCATACGGAATATTGCGGTCAATCTATTATGGTATACAGTGGGAAGACCTGCTTGGACCCGAGGAGAAAAATAGATTAAGAGACATTGTCTACACCTGTACGACCTGTAAGAGCTGTGATATCCGCTGTAAATTGTCCGGAGCCGGAGTCCCAGTAGTAGACCTGATAGAAGATGGCAGAAAGTTACTCGTGGCGGAAGAAATCGGGCCTTTAGAGAACCAGAGGCTGGCTTTAAAGTCAATACGGAGCGAGGGGAATCCTTATGGACTGCCAGCAAAAGATAGACTGAACTGGCTCAGTGATTTTGCTAAGGAAAGAAACCTCTCTTGTAAGATTGTCCCCGACGATGGGAGTGTTGACGTTTTATTATATGTAGGGTGTACCGCTTCCTATGACAGCAGCATGCAGAGTGTGGCTCGTTGCCTGGTTACGCTGCTTGAGGAAATGAAGATTAAGTATGGTGTCTTGAAAGAAGAAGGGTGCTGCGGGAGCCCGGCAAACAGGCTTGGCGAAGAGGAGATGTTTTCTGAAATATCTGGTAAGAATATGAAGAAGCTTGAAGAGTGTAATGTAAAATCGGTGGTTACCATTTCTCCCCATTGTTACAATACTTTTATTAATGAGTATCCAAGCTCAATAGTAAACAAGGTAAAGATTCAGCACTACACCCAGTTCCTGTCTGATATGATGGACAAGGGCATGCTGGTTCCCCGCAAGAGGATTGATAAGACGGTTGTCTATCACGACCCGTGTTATCTGGGTAAAAGGAACGATGTCTATGAAGAACC
>CAZRDI010000096.1:0-5493 GCA_964598825.1 uncultured Dehalococcoidales bacterium | reverse complement strand
TCCAGAGCCTTATCCTTCTCAATAAATTTACGGTACTCATCAAGAGTGGTAGCACCCACACACTGCAATTCACCATGAGCCAGCGCCGGCTTGAGCATGTTACTGGCGTCAATAGCACCCTCAGCACCCCCGGC
Organism: uncultured Dehalococcoidales bacterium; assembly: GCA_964598825.1. GTDB lineage: Bacteria > Chloroflexota > Dehalococcoidia > Dehalococcoidales > JAUXAP01 > JAUXAP01. Next base: position 5,359 of record CAZRDI010000096.1, on the reverse strand, counting down.
TCCAACCACGGTATGAATCTCGTCAATAAATAACATTACCTCACCCTGAGCCTGGCGGACCTCATCCATAACCGCCTTAAGCCGTTCCTCAAATTCACCACGGAACTTGCTCCCCGCCACCAGCGACCCCATATCCAGAGCCACTATCCGGCGCCCTTTAAGCGAGTCAGGGACATCGTCAGCCGCAATCTTCTGAGCCAGGCCCTCGGCAATAGCGGTTTTACCCACCCCGGCATCACCAACAATCACCGGATTATTCTTGGTGCGCCGGCTGAGTATCTGCATCACCCTTCTAATCTCATCATCCCGGCCAATAACCGGGTCCAGTTTACCCTGACGGGCAAACTCAGTGAGGTCACGTCCATACTTCTCCAGAGAGCGATACTTACTCTCCGCCCTGGCATCGGTAACCCGGTGCCCGCCGCGTAGCTTCTGAAGGGCAAGATACACCTTCTCCTTATCAACCCCGAAGCGGCTTAGAATATTATACGCCTCACCCTTCTCCTCCGCAGCCACAGCAACAAGCAAATGCTCAGTACCGATGAACTCGTCCTTTAACCTTCTTGACTCTTCATCAGCCGCCGCAAAAAGTGCGTTAACACGCGGCGTAGCATAAATCTGCCCCGCCTGGTAAGCAACCTTCGGCATCTTTTCCAGCGCACTTTCCAGCTCTCTTTTCACCGCATCCACGTCAGCACCGAGGTCCCGCAATATGTCACCAACCAGGCCACTTTCCTGCATCAGCAATGAGAAGAGAATATGCTCCACATCCCACTGGTTATGTTGAAACTGCCCAACCAGCTGCTGCGAGGCAATCATTGCCTCCCACGCCTGCTCAGTAAATCTATCCTGCCTCATGATACATCCACCCCCACTTTGTCTCTAGCACTAAAGTTAAATTCAAGAAAATCTTCAATCTGCCGCCTGACCTCTGGGTGCTTCCAGCTATACTCATGACCAGGGGCATTAACACAATGGCTGAACTTAATCGGTGTTCCCTTCAACCTACTCTTAACCCATCTAAAGGGAGCACCACAAAAAGCCATAAACATACTCAGTATATTCCATTCCATCATAGCATCGGGTATCACCCCGTTACCATCTATCACCAGAGTCCTCTCACTAATCACACGCCGGGATTTTTGAAGGAAAAATATACCCAGCTCAACACTGTAAACCGTCTCAAGCCCTCCCAAATGCTGCATCACCGCATTGTTAAAAGCGGCGCCCTGACTTATCCCTACCAATATCACCTTAAGATTGTTGAGGTGACTGCCGAGAAATCTCAGTTCGGCAGCTAATATCTCAGCTTTAACCTTAAAGAAACGGGCTTGTGCCCTCATATCGCGTACCCACTCACACAAACCGGACCCGCTGCGAAAGTGCTGAACCAGCAACCAGCTATATCCCATCTGCTCCAGGGTAGTGCTGACTCCTTCCACTACGCTTCTTTCCCACGGTAAGCAACGTTTTATATACGTATTCCCCCAGCCACCGGGGCTATGAATAAGGAGAAAATCTTTACCCTGAGCCCGGGTGTAAATATCCAAAAGCCTGTCAGTAAAGTCGACACACTTTTTGATGTTATTGCCAAAAAGTTGCCGGGCCAGATGGCCAGCCTCTTCCTTCAAGACTAAGTCCACACCGGTCATCTCTAGCTGCCCGGTGGCATTATGGAGGCCTTGTTTAGACTGCTTCAACTATACACTCCTTCTTATTCTCACCCTCTACCCTGCCTCTCTGCTTTAGGTAAGTTGCCCTGTCTTTCTGCCATATCCAAATGTGGTGGTCCGGTACAATCCAGGCGGCAATAGACTGCCTGGACGGATAGGCAATAAAAACAGCCTCAGACACCCGGTTAAGCTCAACCAGCGCCTGCTTGGCGTCATCAGTCGTGGGCAGATGCTCCAGCAAGTGGCTGGCGAAAGCAGCCCCGAAACTCTTATCCGCAAACGGAATATGAGTTACACTGGCGACTACCCCACACGGATGGCCCTGTATTGCCCGGCGGTCAATATCCAGACACACATCACCTTTACCGTGAGCCGGCATCTTTACCCAGTGACGATACCGCCTGCCACCCCACGGACCGCCGGCCACGAGCAACGGTTTATTCTTAGCCAGGGCACAGGCTCTGGCCCTCTTATACTTCCTGTTTTTGTCCCGAACTTCGCCCAGCCAAACAGCCAGCTGCCAGACCCCCACTCCGAGACATATTCCTAACACTATATATAAGATAAGAGTCCCCATTCTAATCTTTCCTTTTAACCCCCCAGAAAACCGAATATGGAGCCCAGTCCGAAATAACCAGCGAATGCCACGACAAAACTCTTAAGCAAAGCACCGAGAAAGCTGAAGGTAAAAAACTTATGGGGAGGATAGCGTAGTGCCGCTATAGCAATAGTCATCGGTAAATGAATAGGATTAAATAAAGCTGACATCACAAAGACAGCCCAGGAACCGTGCCGCTCCGCAAACCCGATGGCTCTATTGTAAAAACGACTACTAAGCTTCCTGGAGAGCCTCTCGGAAAGACTCCTGCCCCCATAGGCAACCATAAAGGTGAGTAATTGACCTAAAGCGATGCCAAATGCTGTAACCAGCGCTATCCACACCGGAGCCAGTATACCCCACTGGTAAGCGAACAGACCGGGCATGTACAACACCAGAAGCCAGAAGGGAAGAGGTACCGCAGTAATGCTGGGCAACCCACTACCAAGAAAGGCAATAAGAAACAGAGCCACCAGGCTGTAGTTCGCCACATATACCATACGCATAAGGTCATCCCTGTAGTAGTAGCCGACAACACAAAGCCCGATAGTAAGCACCAGTGCCAGTATACCTAGATAAATTTCCCTCTTTGGCCACTGCCACTTGACCTCTTTTTTTACATCTACGCTATCCATTTCACTTAACAAACCTGAGTAATTTATCACCTCTCCCGATTAAAGAGAATAAATCTTTAGTATAATCCAAGACTTCATCCCCCATGCTATCATATATAGCCAGAGTCCCTTCACTCCTTAACACCCTGTGCAATTCTTCCAACACCAACCGTTTCTGCGCAACCTCATGAAAGACATCACACGCCCAGACTATATCTATACATTCATCCGGTAAGCCGGTTTCACTATCCGAAAGTATTGTTTCTATATTGGTCAGTCCTGCTTTGCTCGCCCTCTTCTCCACTATCTTCAGTTGCCGGGGAAAGCAGTCCAGAGCATATACTTTCCCTTCCACACCCACCATTCTAGCCGCAGGAATGGTAAAACAACCAGTACCGCACCCGTAATCCAGAAGGTACTGCCCCTCTCCTACCAGGTTAAATTGCGCCCACTTCCGCTGAATACTTCGCCGACTATACAGACCCCTCCACAACGGCCACCAGTAAACCCAGAGGGCATAATGGGCTTTATATAACCGGGGGAACTTTTCCTCAATAAAATGTTCTATTACATTAGCCATGGAAATTCTCTCTCGCTAAAGCTCTTTCTCCCTCAATCCCTCAAGATCTGATTCCAATGCCTCTACATGGCGTTGCAACTCGGTCATACGCTGCGCCATACGCAAAACAACTTCCACCCCGGCCAGGTTAATACCCAGGTCATCCATCAGTGTTTTCACCCGCTTCAGATATGCTATGTCTCTATCCGAATACAGGCGAATATTACCCTTAGACCGGGATGGCTCCATTATGCCAATTTTTTCGTAGTAGCGCAAGGTATAAGTTTGGACACCGAGTATCCGGGCGGCTATACTTATAACATAACGGGGCTCTTCCTCACTTTGAGTCATAAATCACCTCCCAACTTAACTATTGGACCGTAGCTGGCCAAGCTGCTCAAACAGCTTCTTTTCCTCAGCCGAGAGTTTGGTCGGCAGAACCACCTTCGCTCTAGCCAGCAGGTCGCCACGAGAGGAGCTGCCTAAACGAGGCATCCCCTGCCCCGACAGGCGAAATGTGCGCCCATTCTGAGTCTCCGGTGGAATTTTTAGCGACAGTTTTCCTTTAAGTGTAGGCACCTGAACCTCACCACCCAGCACCGCTACCGTCAACGGAATTGACACCTCAACGTATAAATTATCACCCTTCCGCTCAAGCAACTGGTGTGGCTTAACCGATGTCACCAGATAAAGGTCGCCCTTAGCCCCACCGTATCCCTGCCCCCCCTTACCGGCAAACCGCACCCGAGACCCATCTTTAACCCCGGGTGGAATCTTAACCTCAAGCCGCTCCAAGCGAGGTACTACCCCCGAACCCTTACATACCGAGCACGGGAGATTCTGTATCCTGCCGGTGCCACCGCAACCGGAGCAGGGCTGCTCAGCCTCAAGACTGAGGACACGGCTGGTTCCCCGGTAAGCCTCCTCCAGGGTCACTTCAACCGGATACTCCACATCCCGACCACGCTTTGGCCGAACCCGGCGCCCGAAAGCACCTCCGTTAGACCCCTGGAACAGGTCGCTAAGCAAACTTTCCAGGTCACCATCCTCAAAGCTGACCCTTTGGCCACCACCCCCCTGCCTAAAATTCCAGAATTTAGACTGCTGTCCGCCTGCCTTGGCAAATTGGTCAGCGTACTGCCACTGGTCACCGTACTTATCATATTTTTGCCGCTTTTCCTTATCGGACAGAACCTCGTAAGCCGCGTTTATCTCCTTGAACTTAGCCTCCGCCGACTTGTCACCAGCATTAACGTCAGGGTGGTACTTACGAGCCAGCTTACGGTAAGCCTGCTTTATCTCCCGCTCACTGGCATTCCGATTAACCCCTAATATGCTATAGTAATCCTTGCCTGCCATTTCTTATCCCTGCCGTACGCTCTACGGAAATCCTTCATCACAGCCTTCTCTCCAACGAAACCATTATAAACTACTTTATAATAACTGTCAATATTTGTTTAATAAGTTTAGCAAATAATTATAAGTCTACCTGATAAACTAGTATTAAGTATGATATATTATTCCTTGCTTGGGAAAGCGGCAATCGACCAGCTAAAAAGGAGTAAGCCCAAAGAGATAAAGGTCAAGGCTAAGAGCACCGTTAAAGGCAAAAAGTAATGTTACATTCAGGGGTAAAGCCGCTCTCTCAAGCCCCGGTTCGGCGTTCATTCCCCCTGCTAACTCTCCACCACCCCGGTAACGATATGCAGAAACTGGTGCAAAATCCTGGCAGTAGCCCCCCAGATTACCTTTCCCCTATAGTTATAGAAATACGAGGTAACTTCTTTGCCGTCTATAATCTCGGTACCCCGACGCAAGCAATTCTCATCCAGAAGAGCCGGGATTGGGACTTCAATTATCTCCTCAATCTCACTCCGGCTTACTTTGAACGGATACGGCCACGGTATAGCTACAA
>CAZRDI010000095.1:0-5493 GCA_964598825.1 uncultured Dehalococcoidales bacterium | reverse complement strand
TGGGATGTTGACATAACAATATATCACCAGGGAGAAGTAAAAGGGAACGGGTATTATCAAGGTAATCATGAAACACTGGCCCTCGTTTTAGAGGAAGCAACCCGGAATGCGCTTGGAGAAAGACATCAGGATTTGAATGAAGAAGAGCTTGAAGAGGTAAGATTCCTGGTTAATTTCTCGCATAGTCCCTCCTTCTTTGGCCAGGTCGACACGCTATTCTCCCTGTTCCCTTTCTACAGTTATCTTCATGGCAGGTCTCTTTCCGAATATGACCAATCGTTTTCCTTTATAGAGTACAATGGAGAAGGAAAAGAGCTTATTGAAGGCCTGGTGATAATTCGTAGTTTGGACAAGGAATTGATTCTCCAGAAGGTCGAGCAGGGGAAGGAGTTTTTATTAGGGACGGAAAACAAAGATGAGCATGGATTCTACAAAAAGTATGACGTTCTAAATGATGATTTCGGCAATAGAGTGCATACCGTATACTCTGCCTCAATTATATATACGCTTTTGAGGCTCTACGATTTTGACGGAGATGAGAGAATTCTAGAAGGCATACCGGACTGGGGAGACTTCCTTCTTTCCATGCAAAGTGAAAATACAAAGACATATGGCGCATTTTATTATTCATACTATTATGAGGATGAGATAAAAGAACCGAGATTTGTGGTTGGAACGACAGCGCTGAGCATATTCACGCTATTAGACCTGTACGAGCGAACCGGCGATTCCAGATATTTGCAGTCGGCGGAGCTGGGTGGTGATTGGCTTCTCACGATGCAGAAAGATGACGGAATTATGAAACCGTATATGAGATACGAGGGCGGGACGTGGTTATATGGGGTAAAGGAATCACTGCTTTACAACGGACAGGTTCTCTCTGCTCTCTCTCGGCTCTATGGAGTTACCGGGGAGGAAAAATACTACGATGCTGCTGAGAAAATCGCTGAGCACTTCACTGAGAGGGTTGAAAATGAGGGTTGTTATCTGGGAGATGAATATCGTTGGAAAAACCCGATATCAAGCGCATGGGTAATAATGTCTTTGCTCGATTTTTATAAGATAAATCAGGATGACTATTATAAAGACATGATCCTCAAGTGTGGCAGTGAACTATTGGAAAGGCAGGAAACGGATGTAAGCACTCCTTTGTACTGTGGGAGCTGGCACAGGGCATATTCGACAAGCGGAAACGGCTGGTTAGCCGAAGTGACGATGGAAATGTACAAGTTCTGCCAGGAGCACGATATGGAGGAGTGCGATAGATATAAAGAAGCGACGGTAAGAGTAATATTATGGATAATCCAGAATACCTACTCGGAAGAAAATACCTTTTTCCTCAGTGAACCCGACAAAGTAATAGGCGGCATCTTCTGGAATTACGAACATAGCTATGTTAGGACCGATTCGTTATGCCACGGTTTGAATGCTTATATTGGCATAGTGGATGATTTAGAAGATGGCTTGTTGATTTCAATTCCGGAGGAACCCTTTGAGATAATCTTGGACAGGCTGCGAAATTGAACCCTGCTCACCTCCTGAGTCTGCCCGACTGGCCAGGGGTATTTATAGGGGGTCTGTGAATCGCGGAGCCCCCGGCAGGGCGTCCAGCAGCGGGGGTTTTACTGGTATGATTTCGGGAGCATCAGGAATTACCGGCAAGAGTAAGTGAGACGGGTATTTCGCGTTATGATAGATAGAAACCTCGTTTTTCGCTGGAGACAGAGGCGTTTCTACGTATCGGGAGGAGCTATCCCAGGTGGAGTAGAGTGCGTCATCGCTGGTAATCTTTAGCCAGATTCGGCACCCTTTCCTGAAGGTCTTGAATATCGGCTGAAGCTCAATCTGAAATTCGTAGACCGTGTTTGGTTTCAAATCAGCGGGGTTTTGGTAGGAATGCCACGGCATTCCCGGTTTGGACCGGCCCTCGCCAAGCTCTTTAAATTTGGCCTTGAGAGAACCCCAGCTCCAAATCTGAGCCTCGTTTGGTGTCCATGGGTCACTTACTTCAGGTTTTATTTCGGGATTACCGGTTACAGGGTTGAGAGGCACACCCTCAGGTATCATCTCCCCCATCTTGACGAAAAAAGACCAATCGGTAGTGACTTCTTCTGTAGTTGAGGCGTACAGAGTGAAGCTGGCCGGTCCCCATACCCTGAGGTCCTCTTCCAGAGGTGGTGTTACATAGGCTACAAAACGTGACCGTCTGCTTTGACCGGATTTGGTATCACTACCCGGTTCTTCTTTTAATCCATATGACTCTACCATTCTGGTATTTAAGCTGATGTTACGATAGACATCCGGCTCAGGGTTTTCTCCTGGTGGTGCCTTACTGATTAGCCCGTATGCCTCCGTCGCTGTGGTCTTGGGGTGCAGGTAGTATTTTTCCCATTTCGTGCGTGCTAACGGGTACTCGTTTTCATATCGCCATTTCCCGGTGCCGTTATCGTAAATGGCTATTTCCGGCTCGTTCATGATGCCGGTATCAATTCCTTTCAGCCAGTAGTCCAGCCACCTTAGTATCTGCTGGTTGAATGCCGTGGTCTCAAATAGCCAGGGCTGGTAGTTCTCGTTGGTCCACGGTGTTATTATCAGTTTCTTGGGCGACTTTATATCGGTATAGGACCTTAAATGGTAGATGGCGTGTAGCCGGTTAGGAGTGCTCACAATATTGAGTACAGGAGCCTTTATCTGGCCTACCTTTTTCCACCCGCCGCCGTGCTCCCACCAGAATGGGCCATCTTCAGTGTTGGTAAAGATTTTAGAGATAATATCCATGGGCGGTTCCTTACCGGGAACAGGACCCGGCCAGATTGACCCGTTTATAAGCCCTGAAGTTAAGTTCAAGACGAACGGTTTGCGTAATACGCCTCCCGGATAGCAGAGACCTCTGTAGTTATCCGTTGTACCGAGTACGACCAGAGCTTTAAGGTGGGGAGGATTTAGAGGGGCCGTCATCCATTGCATGACGCCATATCCGGAGGCTCCCATCATTGCCACGTTACCGTTACACCAGGGCTGGCCGGCAATCCACTCAACGATATCGTAGCCGTCCTGTGCGGCAACCGAACCGTGCAATGTGAATTTCCCCTCGTTGAAACCACTGCCCCTTTCCGCCGCCTGTATGCATACATATCCATTTGCACAATAGAATGCCGGCTTGGCGCTCTCAAAAAAGCGTTCTTTCTGGAACGGCGAGTAGGCAAAAATCGTAGGCCACGGCCCTTTCCCCTTCGCAGGTCTGTATATATCCAGGGCGAGCTTTACGCCGTCCCGCATCGGGACATAGACGTTCTTATCCAGACGGACGCCCCTTGGCAAAGGGGTAGGGTAGATGACATTATAGGTCTCTTTTTTCATAGTTATTCCCGGGGGCCATATAACTTTGTCTGGTTGTATTCAATCCTCGTTGGCTACTCTATCTTACTGTCTTGATATTCTCGCCTGAGGTCCTCCATTATCTTCTTGGTATATTTGCTTCTTTCCTCTTTACTTACGGTGTATAAAGGAAGGACCCATTCCATATCCTTTAGATTTTCTGCCATCATAGGCAGCAGGTCGTACGGAATGGATATAAGCATCAGGCCTTCCGGTAGCATCTTTCTTGATTTCATGCCGAAACCAAGTCCGGTGACGCTGAAATTCAATTCGCCGCTTACGTACGGATAGAAGAATAGCCAGGCGCATATTACAGCCGGTGTACTCTTCGTGGATAGTATTTTCCCGGTTGTATAGCTATGTGCTCTCAGCAAAATCTCTGCCTGGCTCACGTTAGCCGTAATGGTTAATAGGTCTGGCTCGAACGTCAGTTTGTCCAGGGGGGAGAAGGCTACATAGTTGACGCTTCCCTTCGCCAGTTTTGGAATATACTGATAGATTCTCCGGTTGGCGCGCGCTTCTTTGAAAATTCCGTCTTTGTATCCTATTTGACCGCTTTCGAAAATCGGGTCAAAATCCTCCATGCCCATTATTCGCTTCCCTACGCACGCGAAGTTTTCCTTTGTGGCGTAAAAGGGGCGGCTGTCTTGTGCCTCTTTAAACATCTCACAAAAGGCCAGGCTCTTGTCCAGTTTCTCGATTCCGTTCGGTCTATTAAGTAAGAACTTAATACCTACCGGGTTCATTTCAAAATTGAATTTGTTAAATATTGATAAGCGTTCCTGGATTGAACTCATATTGACCTCCTTGCAATCCTGAAAGACATCACTCCCCGGACAAGCTTGTCCGCCGGCGTATTAAAGGTGCTCCTCACCGGGGACAATTCCAGCCCCGTCGACTATGTCTTCCGGGTACTTTCCATTTTATTTTTATATAGGCTTGCCAGCCCTTAGCTTTATTAACTCCTCCGGCGAGTAGCTCTTGCGCTCACTGTGTACGGGGTGACTGGACATGTCACCTACGGACCTTGTATACGTGGGTGCAAAGCAGATATGCCCGAATATAATAGGTTTACTGACTCTTATAAACTTAATGGGGCAATGCATTAAGCCCTTGGGTATATAGACGATTGTGGCGGTGTTAACTATGTGTTTTTCTCCTTCCTTGCCTAAATATACCTCGACTTCGGCGTCAAATTCGACGAAATTCATTGAGTTACCGCCCAAGAAACACAGAAACTGATCATAATCATGCGCGTGGGGTTCCTCGTTCATAATGAGGGGCTCGGTAAGGGTCATGAAGGTTAGTTCGGACGGGAAGCTGGGGAATTTGGCCCCGGCGCAGCCCTCTTCGGCGCATATGTGTATGCCGGGTGCAAACCTGGCTTTCTCTAGGGGTTCCCTTATTACGTATTGCCCGTATTTTGTTTCTGCCATTTTCTCATGTCTCCTTTTTCCGTTTTCATTTTATTGTTGTGTCTGGCGTCTACAGGTCGCCGGTCAACTTATCCAGCCTTACCTTAACCAGAGTCTGCCGATGGGGTTTGCCGGTCTTAATGTCCCATCCCATGGCGGCAAAATAGCCATTCTTCAAGGACTCGTAATCAATATTAGCTTCGGTGGCCGGTCCGACCGATTGCGGCCGCCTGACCCTCTCCGGCAGCTTGAAGTCTTCAGGGAGCAGACCCTCGCGTGCGTTGAAGGCCTGCCTTAGCGTCAGAATTCGGCGCCCCGTTTCCAGTCCTTCTTCCCAGTCGAAATCCCATCCCGTCACCGAAGCGACCAGCTCGGCAACCGGAACGGCAAAGGCTACCGTCAGCAGGGCACAGAGCCCGCTGGAACTGAGCAGCTGGTAATAGGCAGCCCCCGTGGCGTACGTTGGTCCCTTGCGCTCATAATCACCATATACAGCCAGTTTGGGCGACTCTAACAGAGGGTCAGAGCCCAGAGGAAGACTCTGCTCAAGCAAGTTTGTGCCTTCGGTATTCATATGACAGGCTGGCTGGGCATCAGATATAATACTGGTGCCCAGGGCAGGAGAGTTCCTCGGGTCATGGTAGGGTAATCTGTGACCGTGGACATGCATGGCGTATTCTTGCGAGCCTCTGCCGATGTG
>CAZRDI010000094.1:0-5542 GCA_964598825.1 uncultured Dehalococcoidales bacterium | reverse complement strand
TACAGCAAGAGCTTTATCACCGCAACCAGCACAACTTTATCCGGCTGGAGTATAGCCGTGAGTTGCCTCAGGATACGGCTACCGATAATAAATATACTCGTTCGGCAAATACCCTGGAGGAATGGCTCAAGCAGGGTGTGCTTAAGGTTGATGAGACGCCGGCTATCTATCTCCATGACCATTACTTTACACATCAGGGAAGGAAGTATAAGCGCCGTGGCATAATCGTCCGTGTCAGGTTGGAGGAGTGGGACAGGAGGATTATCCGCCCCCATGAAGGTACGCTGGCTGAGCCTAAGGGCGACCGGTTGAGCCTGTTATGGGCACTCCGGGCTAATACCAGCCCTATTCTGGCTCTGTTTGAAGATAAAGAACAGCATATCTCGTCCCTGTTAGCCGCGCAGGAGACAGACAAACCCCTGATGAGTTCAGGTGATGTTGACGGGGAGAGTCATGAGGTTTGGGCTATTACTCAGCCTGAGGCCGTTAGTCGCATATGCAGTTGCCTGGTTAATCAGCCGCTTTACATTGCCGACGGGCATCACCGTTATGAGAGCGCACTTGCTTATCAGCGTGAAAGGCGCACCTCTTCTTCGTCGCTCTCAGAAGACGAAGCGTTTAATTTCGTAATGATGACGCTGGTGGATTTTTCCGATGCCGGGCTTATTGTTTTACCTCCTCACCGGCTGGTTCGTGGTATACCAAAGGCGACCCTGGATGAGTTGATGACCAAGCTAAAATCGTTCTTTGAGATAGAGAAGTTGCCGTTGAGTATGCCTGACGTCTGGCAGCGAGTTGATGATTCATTGACTGGTAATGCGGACCGTCTTGGGGTAATACTCTTTGGTCTGGCTCCGGAGCACCTTTTTGTGCTCTGGTTGCACGATTTTGCTGCTACCAGTCAGATGATGCCCTACTTTCACTCCGAGCTATACAAGAAACTGGATGTTAGCATTGTAGACCATGTCATACTGGAGAAGTTGCTGGGGCTGAGCAGCGGCAGGGAAGAGGCGCGGATTACCTATGGCTATGATAGACTGGATGCTGTGAGCAGGGTATTAGACCAGGAATATCAGCTGGCTTTTCTGTTAAGCCCGGTCAGGATAGAAGCGATAAAAGCCATTGCCGATGCGGGTGACCAGATGCCCAGGAAGTCAACCTACTTTTACCCCAAGACACCGGCCGGGATGCTTTTAAATCGGGTGGGGTAGGGGGCTATCGGGCTTTCCTCTACAGTTTAACCACTTTAACGGTATGGATATCGGGGATAGATAACATTTGCTGCTGCTGTTCCTCAAGCAGGGGCTCATCCAGGGCTAGTATCATCAGGGCTTGACCCCGGAGCTTGAGGCGCGATAGATGCATGTAGCTTATATTTATATCGGCGTCGCCGGTTATCTTGCCTACAGTTCCAATAAGCCCGGGACGGTCTTGGTGGTCGCTAAACAGGAAGTAGCCGCCGGTGGGGACAATATCAAGCCAGTAATTATTAACCTGGACAATATGTGTTTCGCCTCGCATTACCGTTCCGGCAGCAGTAGTAACACCGGCGCTGGTGGTAACTTCTACGGTAATAAGGCTGGCATAGTTTTCGCAGGTAGCTCCCTTCTGTTCTACTACCGCCAGACCACGCCGTGAAGCCACTAGGTTGGCGTTGACCAGGTTAACTCTTTCCTCGCTTACTGCATCAAGCAGTCCTCCCAGAACCGCCGTCTTGAGGGCATTAGTATCATAGTTGGCAATCTCACCGTCATATTTAATCTTGATGGCGCTCATCTGTCCTTCGGCTAGCTGGCTGACCAGTTTGCCTACTGTGGAAGCTACTTTCATGAAAGGAGCCAACACGGACAAGTCTTCGGCAGAGATGAGGGGGGCGTTAACGGCGTATCTGGCGGGCTGTCCCTTGAATATATCAACAATTTGCTCAGCTATATCCCTGGCTGCCATGGCTTGAGCCTCGGTGGTAGAAGCCCCTAAGTGAGGGGTGACGATAATGCTATCACTCTCAAAGAGTACGCTCTCCGTAGTCGGTTCTATAGGGAAGACATCTATAGCCGCACCGGCTATTCTCTTCTCTGCCGCTGCCTTAGCCAGCGCCTTTTCATCAATCAGCCCTCCCCTGGCGGTATTGATGATACGGACTGTTGGTTTGACCATAGCCAGCTCTTTAGCTCCTATCAGTCCCTTTGTCTGGGTGGTGAGTGGCAGGTGGAGGGTGATGAAGTCTGATTCCTTGAGTAACTGTTCTAAGGGGACAGGCTCCACGTGCAGGTTGCGGGCGTGCTCAATAGAGATGAAGGGGTCATAAGCGATGAGCTTCATCTCCATCCCGCGGGCTCGCCTGGCTACTTCCGAGCCGACGTTACCCAGGCCGATGATACCTAGCGTTTTATTTCTGACCTCGGTGCCCATGAAATCGCTTCGTCGCCAGACTCCGGATTTGAGCACGGCGCTGGCTTGAGGAATGTGACGGGCTAAGGCGAGCATGAGGGCGATGGTGTGCTCAGCCGCCGAGATAGTGTTGCCGGTAGGGGCATTGACCACGGCAATGCCGTGCAGGGTTGCCTCTTCCACGTCAATATTATCTATGCCGACCCCGGCCCGCCCGATAACCAGCAGCTTTTCCCCGGCTTTTATTACTTCGGCGGTGACCTGGGTCTGGCTGCGCACTACCAGGGCATCATAGTCCCCTATAATGGATATCAGCTCCTCTGGTTTGAGTCCTGTTTTGACATCCACCTGAGCATGAGGGCGTATGATATCTATTCCCTCATCAGATACGGGGTCAGCAATTAGGACTTTCATTACTAGCTAGCACCTCTAAACCCGGCCTGTGGTAATACCACTTTCAGGGCTGATATAACCGCTTTAACATCATCTTCGCTTACCCAGCCCAGGTGACCGATACGGAATATTTTACCATCTAAAGTCTGCTGCCCGCCAGCAACTATGGTCTTATGCTCCTCTCTTAGAATCCGGCGCATCTTACCAACATCAAGCCCGTTTGAAGCAGCTACCGCCGTAATTGTGTTGGAAGCGTAGCTTTCATCCGGGAACAGGGATAGTCCCAGTGATTTTATTCCGGCTCGCGCTGCCTGACCTACGCGAGCATGCCGGGCTATGATGTTGGGTAGACCTTCCTTCAGCATCATCTCCAGCGATACGGATAGAGCGAATACTGTGGAAACAGCCGGTGTCCATGGTGTCTGTGGCGTTGGTTTGTCCTCCAGATAGCTCTTGGCTTTAGCAAAGTCCCAGTAAAAGCGGGGCATCTTTGCCTGCGCATTTGCCTTCCATGCGTCCTGGCTCACGCTGACCATGGCCATGCCGGGAGGCGCCATCCACCCTTTCTGTGAGCCGGTAACGGTAACATCGCAGTGCCAGTCGTCCACCGGCAGGTTAATCGAGCCCAGGCCGCTGATAGCATCAACCAAAAGTAGCTTATCAAATTCCTTAACTACCGAGCTGATTGAGCCCAGGTCATTAGTAAGACCGGTAGAGGTTTCATTATGTGTGACCAGTACCGCTTTGATTTTAGGTTCAGCCTGGAGGGCTTTGCGAACAGCGTCAGGGTCAGCCGGTTTGCCCCATTCAAAGCGAAGGGGGATTACCTCGGCTCCGAATTGTTCGGCAATGGTGGCAAAGCGTTCCCCGAAGACGCCAACAGATACGGATAATACTTTATCACCAGGGGATAGCATATTGACAATGGCTGCCTCTAAGCCGCCGGTGCCCGAGGCGCTGAGCAGGAAAACATCACCCTTGGTCTGGAACAGATGTTTTAGTTTATCAGTCACTCCCCCCAGTATTTGCCCGAATTCCACACCGCGGTGGTTTATCATCTGTTTGGTCATTGCCTGCAAAACTTCCTCGGGCAGTGGGGTGGGGCCTGGGATGCGCAAGTTTTCCATTTTTTCTCCTTTATTATTTTAGTGTATCAGTATTTATTACTTTAGCAAAGCGGCGTTTGCCTACCTGAATAATGCTACCGCTTCTTACTGTAGCCATGTTATTTGAGATTTTCTTGCCGTCTATACTGACAGCTCCTTGAGCAATTAGCCTATTAGCTTCACTACGACTCTTAACCTGAGCTGTTCCTGCCGTAATAATACGGCTGACATCCCAAGCACCAATTACACTCTCTGCTGGCGGTGTTGCGACTTCTAAAAAGGAAAACTGATACTCGGGTATCTCGTCTGGCACCCCTTTTTTCTGTACCGTTCTGGAGAAGTACTCCTCAGCCTCGCCGGCATCTTTTTGACTATATAGCTGAGTCACAATTTCCCTGGCCAGGCGCTTCTTAAGGTTCATCGGGTTAACGCTTTCGTTCTTTATCCCCTCTTCGAATTCCTTAAGCTCCTCATCGGGAACGTCGGTAAGTAGTTCAAAATAGTTGAGTAGCATGCTATCGGATATTGACATTACCTTGCCGTATATTTCATTAGGCGGCTCGGCGACGCCGATGTGATTACCCAGGCTTTTACTCATCTTCTGTTTGCCGTCGGTGCCGACGAGGAGAGGGACTAGAAAGATTTGCTGGGGGGGCTGTCCCGCTGTGGATTGAAGCTCCCTGCCGACCAGCAGGTTGAACTTCTGGTCAGTGCCGCCAAATTCAACATCAGCCTTGATGGCTACTGAATCGTAGGCCTGGAGTAATGGGTAGAGCAGCTCGGTTATAGCGATGGGGTGGCCTGCTCCATAACGGTTACTGAAATCTTCCCTCGCCATTAGCTGGGCGACGGTAAACTTGCTGGTGAGCTGGATTACGTCGGTGAGAGTGAACTTGCCAAACCACTCGCTCTGCCATCTCACCTCTGTTCTCTTTTTATCCACTACCTTGAAGAACTGCTTCATGTAGGTTTCAGCGTTGGTTTGCACCTGTTCCATGGATAGCATGGGGCGGGTGATAGAAGTTCCACTGGGGTCGCCAATCTGGGCCGTCCAGTCGCCGACAATGAGAATGACCTGATGCCCCAGCTCCTGAAGCTGGCGTAGCTTTCTTAGGACCACCGTATGCCCCAGTGTGATATCTGGAGCACTGTGGTCTAAACCAAGCTTTAATCGCAGCTTCTTGCCTGATTTTAGCAGCTTCGTCATCTCTTCTTCAACGATGACCTCGGCTACCGCCCGCTTAAGTATGTAGCTGATGTCCATGTCTAGTTTTTGCCTCTGGAGTTTAATATCGCTTTGCTTTGTTTCACGTCCTCGGCTATCTGTTTCTTTAGCGCCTCCGCCGAATTAAATTGTATCTCACTTCGCAGGCGCTCTACAACATCAATTTTTAGTTCGTGCCCATACAGGTCACCATGATAGTCAATGACATAGACCTCTACGGTGCGCTCACTGTCACCGAAGGTAGGGCGTTTGCCGATGTTGGTTACCGACTGGTGGGCTTTGTCATCAATATAGGTCCAGGTGGCATAAACGCCCTCTGCGGGGAGGGCTTGTCTCGAGTTTACATCCAGATTAGCTGTGGGGAAACTCAGCCCCGTGCCCCGGCCGGTACCGGTGATTACATTCCCGTGAAGGCTGAAGGGACGTC
>CAZRDI010000093.1:0-5791 GCA_964598825.1 uncultured Dehalococcoidales bacterium | reverse complement strand
TTTCAGCTTTTAAATATTAAATATTGATCATAATATTTTTCTTATGGATCATAAATTGTGCAACTTGTCGTAAAAAGACATTTTTCAGCATATCATCCTGTTTGGCATATCTCTTGCTCTACAAAATAATAATAGAGGTGTAAAGTTGGCTCGGCAAATATTCTTTGAAAGTCATTAAGAACTTGGAACTTAGCCTTGTTACTTGCAAGCTGTCTCTAAATTGATTTTTCTCTCTATCTTTAAAATAATAAAAGATCGAAAAAATCTTGAGATGAAATAGGGGTGCGTGAACCATGGCGAACGAAAAGAGCTCTCAAATGTTAAGGTGTGAAAATATTAGTGTTACGTTCGGTGGTGTCGCTGCTCTGTCAAATATCAATCTCGAGGTGAAAGAGGGTGAACTCTTGAGTATTATCGGGCCCAACGGGGCCGGTAAGACCTGTCTTATTAATACCATTACGGGTTTCTACCGCCCTTCATATGGGGCTGTGCAGTATGAGGGGCGTACGATCACCGGGCGACGTCCTTATGAAATTGCCAAACTCGGCATTGCCAGAACCTTTCAAAATATCGAACTGTTCACCGGATTGACTGTCCTGGATAATCTGCTTGCTGCGAGGCATATCTATCTAAAACCCAATGTTTTCACGAGCAGTCTCTACTTCGGGATTGCGCAAAAAAAAGAGGTTAAAGAGAGAGAAGTCGTTGAGGATATCATCGATTTTCTGGAAATACAGGCAATAAGAAACCACGAAGTGGGCAGTCTTCCCTATGGTCTGCGCAAGCGAGTGGAACTGGGCAGGGCACTTGCCCTGGAACCCAAAATAATACTCCTGGATGAGCCCACGGCGGGGATGAATGTGGAAGAGAAAGAGGATATGGTTCGGTTTGTGCTGGATGTGTTGGAGGAGTCCAATAAGACAGTCATCCTTGTTGAGCATGACATGGATATTGTCATGGATATATCCGACAGGATTATTGTTTTCGATTTTGGACACAAGATCGCTGAGGGGAATGCCCAGGAGATCAAAAGCGATGCCAGGGTCATTAAAGCTTACTTGGGCGAGCGTTAAGTTGGTTCCTTGATTGAGAGGATAATAATGGCAGAACTAGATACCTACCCAAAGTATTTGATACGTAACAGTCACATGTGGGGAGATAGGGTCGCTGTACGCAGAAAGAGGTTCGGGATATGGCAGACCTATACGTGGAAGGATTTCTACCTTCGGGCGAAATACTCCGGCCTTGGTCTTTTGAGTATCGGATTGAAGGCAGGGGATAAAGTCGCCCTTATAGGTGATGATGAACCGGAGGCCCTCTGGGCTGAGTGCGGTGCCCAGGCGGTAGGCGGCGTAGAGGTGGCCCTGTGGAGCGATTCGATTGCCTCTGAAGTGGACTATATTATTAATCACTCGGATGCCAGGTTTGTGTTTGCCGAGGATCAGGAACAGGTGGATAAACTCCTGGATATTAAAAAAGAGACTCCGAACGTCCAAAAGGTAATATACTGGGATCCCAAGGGGATGTTGAAATATGATGATCCCCTCCTGATCAGTTTTGAGTCCTTGGAGAAACTGGGAAGGGAGTATGAGGAGGCCAACCCGGGGATTTTTGAGACCCTGGTCTCTAAAGGCAAGGGCAATGACATAGCCGTGCTTTGCTACACTTCAGGAACTACGGGCAGTTTACCAAAGGGGGCCATAATAACGCACGATGCAATCATAAATTCTGCCAAAACAATGCAAGAATTTATTGATCTCGCTCTGGGTGAAGATGTCTTCTCTACTTTTGTAGCCGCCTCCATTTTTCACTACTGGTTTGTCGGGTTCAGTTATCTTCGTGGGGTGATCATCAATATGCCCGAGGAGCCTGAAACCATTATGCAGGATTACAGGGAAATTTCACCGATGTTTATGTTGATTGGACCGCGTCAATGGCAGAGCCTGGTTTCGACGACTCAGGTAAGGGTTAATGATGGAGGGTTTCTAAAGAAGTCCACGTATAATCTTTTTCTGAAAATAGGGTACAGGGTTGTGGAATTGACTTCCGCCAGAAAGACGGTGCCTTTTTTCTGGAAGTTGCTCTATAAAGTGGGTGATTTGCTGGTCTACAGGCCACTCAGGGACAAACTGGGTCTGGTGAAAACAAAATATCCGGCCACCGGCAGTGCTTTTCTGAGCCCTGATTTTTTCAAATTTTTCCAGGCCATTGGTCTTAATCTTATACAGTGTTATGGCAGCACAGAGGCCGGTTTTGTGAGCAGTCATCCTCAACATGATATTAATATAGACAGTGTAGGTCGCATTGGGAGCAATGTAAAAGTTCAACTGTCAGATAATCAGGAAATATTGGTTGGGGGTGGGGGTATCTTTTCCGGTTATTACAAGGACAAGGAGAAAACCAAGGAAGCTTTGAAAGATGGATGGTTTCACACAGGTGATGCCGGTTACATAGATGAAAGGCAGCATATCTATTACCAGGACAGAATAACTAACCTGGAAGAGCTCAGTAATAGTTACAAATATGCGCCGGCCTACATTGAGGGGAAATTGCAATTCAGCGAGTACATAATGGATGCCATGGTGGTTGGTGGAAAGAACAGGGAGTACGTCTCGGCGGTCATAGCGATGGATTTTGAGAGTATCGGGAAGTGGGCTGAAGCCAATCATATCCCTTACACCACTTTTGTGGATCTTTCCCAGAAAGAGGAAGTGGGAGAACTGCTAAAAGAGGATATACAAAGAGTTGACAAGACTCTTCCTCAGGAAACAAATATAAAAAGGTTTGTGTTGCTCCATAAGGAGTTTGATCCCGATGACGCTGAACTGACCAGGACAAGAAAACTTAGGAGGTCGTTTTTACAAGAGAGATATGCAGAACTGGTGGATGCAATTTATGAAGATAAAAAGGAAATGCCAGTTGTGGCTGATGTCAAATACAGAGACGGAAGAACAGGAACAGTGGAAACGAATATTAAGATAAGGAATGTGGATTAGAAAATACAATTTGTTCATAAGCGATTTATCGATATGAGGCAGAAAACTTTTTGCTATTTTCAGTGAATGTAATTTTATTAAGCAGAATATAGAGGGAGAACGTGTTAAATTTAGCAAATATTGAAGTGATGTATGCCAGTGTCATCCTGGTACTCCGGGGCATCTCTCTTAAGCTCGGTGAGGGAGCCATTGTTGCCCTTTTGGGTGGTAATGGAGCCGGTAAGACAACGACCCTTAAGG
Source organism: uncultured Dehalococcoidales bacterium (assembly GCA_964598825.1). Classification (GTDB taxonomy): domain Bacteria; phylum Chloroflexota; class Dehalococcoidia; order Dehalococcoidales; family JAUXAP01; genus JAUXAP01. Next base: position 2,555 of record CAZRDI010000093.1, on the reverse strand, counting down.
CCATATCAGGATTACTTCACACGGAGTTAGGGGAGGTGACAGCCGGTAGCATTGAATACAACGGAGAGCGGATTGATAAACTGGGGCCGGAGGAAATTTCCAAAAGGGGAATTCTTCAGGTTATGGAAGGTAGGCCAGTGCTGGAGCATTTGAGTGCAGAGGAAAATCTTATACTGGGAGGATATATTGTAAAGAGTGCGGATACAAAGAGAGATCTGGATATGGTGTATGATTACTTTCCCAAGTTAAAAATGCTTAGGAACAAAACAAGCGGCTATCTATCGGGTGGGGAACAGCAGATGGTGGTGATGGGACGGGCTATGATGGGACATCCCAAAGTCATGCTACTTGATGAGCCGTCCTTAGGGCTGGCCCCTTTGATGGTAGAGGAAATCTACCAAATAGTTGAAAGATTTAACAGGGAGGAGAAAACAAGCGTCTTGCTCGTGGAACAAAATGCAAGGGCTGCACTTGCAATTGCTGAGTATGGCTATGTAATGGAAAACGGGAGGGTGGTGCTCGATGGACCGGCATCTTCATTGGCTGAAAACGAAGACATAAAGGAGTTTTACTTGGGACTTAGTGTAATGGGTAAAAAGAAGAGTTATAGTGAAGTGAGACACTACAAAAGAAGAAAGAGATGGCTTTGAAAGCGCCAGTTCTTGGAGGTCCTTACTATGGAAGTTTTTCTACAACTCGTTATATCCGGATTAGTAAATGGATCCATCTATGGTTTAGTCGCCGTTGGGTTTGTTCTTATATATAAATGCTCTGCGGTATTAAACTTCGCTCAAGGCAATATGGTATTAATGGGTGCCTATATTTTTTGGACCTTTAAGGGTCCGCTGGGATTCGGTCTTTTACCCTCCCTATTCTTTGGCGCTGCCTTATCATTCCTGTTTGGAATGATTGTAGAACGTTTGAGCTTAAGACCTTTGGTCGGCCAATCAATCCTATCTATGATTACTGTCACAATCTTCCTTTCATTATTGCTGGAGGGAGTAACATGCATCATGTGGGGCAGCAATCCCTTGAGCAAAGCAGACATTTTCCCCAAAGGGACCATTAATCTGGGTTTTTTTAATGTCATGATTGATAACATTCTTGCGTTTTGCTTCGCACTAATTGTAATGACGGTACTCATTCTATTTTTCCAGTATACCCGATTAGGACTCGCCATGCGTGGTGTTGCGGAGGGACATCAGATTATGCAAGCTTTAGGGATACGTGTTAAGAAAATCCTTACCATATCCTGGGGTATAGCCGGAATGGCGGGTACTATTGGTGGAATCATTTTAGCGGATAAGATTGGATTCGGACTTGGTCTGAGCCATATAGGAATAGCAGCTATCCCGGCAGCATTTATTGGTGGTCTCGAGTCTCCGTTGGGAGCCATTTTAGGGGGACTAATAATCGGCCTTGTGGAAAGTATCGTCTCCGGTTACGTAGGGAATGCGGCGGGAACTCCGGCTGCATACGTCTTATTAGTCATCGTCATGCTATTCAGGCCTTATGGTTTTTTTGGTTTGGAAAGGATAGAAAGGGTTTAACATGAGCAACATGTATTATCCCCCAAGTGGAGTCCAATCGGATAGTTACAAGAAAGACATGCGAATCATAAAAACTCTAAAACAAGCCGTAATAGCTATTCTTTCCTTGATTGTCCTCTTTCTTTTGCCCGTGATCCCCTGGATAAATAGCACTTACAACTTAAGACTGATTGTAGGATCTGGAATTACAATAATTATCTGTCTCGGGCTCAACATATTGACCGGGTATTGCGGACAGCTCAATATCGGTCAGTCTGCTTTTGTAATGGTTGGAGCATTCACTGCCGGATTGCTCAATTATAATTTCAGTTGGCCTTTGTGGGCTAATATTATTCCTGCGGGCCTGGCGGCTTCAATTGCCGGGGTTATCTTCGGTGCCCCGTCGGTACGGTTAAAGGGGTTGTATCTGGCTTTAACTACATTGGCCGCTCAAATCGTCCTCACATGGATTGCCCTTTATTATATCTCTTTGGCATCGGCCGGATTTATTGTTGATCCACCAGCTTTGGGGGGCATCGTTTTTGATACGCCGGATAAATTCTATTACATTGCCATGGTCTTTACCTGTGCCATGTGCTTTTTTGCAAAAGGCATCGTCAGATCAGGAATTGGACGTGCCTTTATGGCTATACGGGATAACGATATCGCTGCTGAGGCAATGGGCATAAATATTTTCCGATATAAGCTGCTTGCCTTCATCATTTGCACCTTCTATGCCGGTGTTGCAGGGGCCTTATTTGCACACTATATGATGTGGGTTCAACTGGAATCCTTCACCTTGATTGATTCGATATGGTATGTGGTCATGATTATTGTTGGCGGCCTGGGCAGTATTGAAGGAACCATTTTTGGGGTGATTTTTATTGTGGCATTAAAGGAAATCATATTTGTAGTAGGGCCTATGGTTGAAGGAAGCATTGCATATCTGCCTATCGGTGCTGGCAGTGGTTTTCTATTAGTTACTATTGCGGGGGTTGCTATACTTTTCCTGATTTTAGAACCGCG
>CAZRDI010000092.1:0-5796 GCA_964598825.1 uncultured Dehalococcoidales bacterium | reverse complement strand
TGGTGTTGTAACGCCCGAAGGTAAAGCGTATTGACCCGTGTGCCCTTTCGTGGTCGCCGCCGATGCCGAAGATAACGTGGCTTCCCTCCAGGGAGCGGCTGAAGCAGGCAGAGCCGGTGCTCACGGCAAAACCGTGCATGTCAAGATGCAGGGTGATGGATTCCCCCTCTATGAAGTGGAACGAGATATTGGCATTCTGGGGAAGCCTCTTCCGGCGGTGTCCGTTGAGGGTGGTATCCGGTATCTCGGCAAGTATACGGTCAATAACGCGGTCACGCATTGATTGTAGCTGCTTGGTTTCCTCCGGGGTAACCAGTTCTACCGCTTTAGCAAATCCCACCGCGCCGGGTATATTTTCCAGTCCTGCCCGCAGGTCAAACTCCTGAAATCCGCCGTCTACCCACTTGGCTATCTTTGTCCCCTGACGAATGTACAGTCCTCCCATGCCTTTTGGCCCGTGGATGGTATGGGCAGATACGGTGACTAAATCCACCGGTATTTTCTTCACATCAAGGGGGATGCGGGGGAAGGTATGAGTGGCATCGGTATGAAACAATACCTTCTTCTCACGGCATATACGCCCGATATTTTCAATATCCTGAATGGTGCCGATCTCCTGATTGGCATGCTGGATAGAGACCAGAATGGTCTCGTCCGTGATGGAACTTTCAAGCTTATCAATGTCCACGAAGCCGTCGCTATCTACACCCAGATAGGTCACCCGAAACCCCTGCTTCTCAAGGGCTCTGGCGCTGTAGAGCACAGGAAAATCCTCGATTTTCGACACTATTATATGATTACCCTTCTTCTTGCCGAGTGCCAGTGCCACTCCCTTAAGGGCGATGTTGGAGGATTCGGTGCTTCCCGAGGTAAAAATGAACTCTTCAGGTGTTGCGTCCAGAGTTGCCGCAAGAACCTCTCTGGCGCCGTTCAGGGCTTCCCGCGCTTCTATGCCCTGAGAGTAGCCAAACTCAGAGGTAGCCACTGCGTATTTATCAAAGAGGTAGGGGCGCATCGCCTCCAGTACCCGTTCGTCCAGGCGGGTAGCGGCGGCATTGTCCAGGTATACCGGTTGTCTGTCTGGCATATCATCCTCCTGTTATATGAAGAGGGTCATATTTGATTCCATAGCCTCTCTCATGTAGGTCCCCACTCCACAATAGTCTTCTATCAAGTCATCACGGAGGTCTTCCTTCTTAACTCCCATTATATCCATAGTCATGTCACAGGCAAGGATTTTACCGCCGAGTTCCTTGAAGTCCTGTAAGAGCTTCTCAAGAGGGGCTACGCCAGCTTTCTTCATCTTCCGGTTTACCATCCACTTGCCGAGGCCGAACATGTGCATCTTGGAGAGAGGTCCCTTTTCCAGCCCACCTTTCTTGAGGCGCTGGAGCCCCCAGAACGTGAAGTAGAGTGATGCCTCCATTCCCATTGACAGGGCTCCATTGCCTATAATAAGGGCACTGTAAACTTTATCCATATCACCGCTGTGCACTATTATGGTGGCTTTGTTAGTCATAATTATTTCCCCCTTTCTACTTCCGTATTCTTATCTTCCAGACCCCGTCTGTTTCCTCCACGTCAATAAGTTCCAGTCCCAATGCCTTGACGGCCATTGGTATCTCCTTTTTGGAGGAGGAGTGGGTTCCGGTAACCTCCACTACATCACCCTTCTCGGCTTTCCTCAAAGCCTTGCGGGTTTCAACCAGGGGAACCGGGCAAGTTTCACCTTTGCAATCAATCTTTATCTCAGCCATTTCTGATTACCTCCGTCATCTGTCTGGGGATTACGGGCAGGTCCGCATGGTATTAATTATACTTTCTTTTCTCGCCTGGGGGTAGGTTCGCGTCGGTCTCGCAGGGCTTCGATTATCGTCTTATTAAACCTGGGCAGGTCTGCCGGTTTGCGCGAGGTGATGAGATTTCCGTCCTGAACTACAGGCGCATCGACCCAGTCCGCACTGGCGTTTCTGAGGTCTACGGCTATTGAAGGCCAGGAAGTAACACGCCGTCCTTTAACTATTTCGGCTGAGATGAGGAGTTGTGGTCCATGGCAGATAGCCGCTATTACCTTACCCAGATGGTATGCGTTTCTTACCAGTTCAACCATGGCCTGATGTGAGCGCATCTTATCGGCAGCGTGACCGCCGGGTACAATAATGGCGTCAAAATCCTCTATCCTGACCTTATCGGCAGTAGTATCAACTCTTACTGTGGCGTTGCCCCTTTTGCCCCGGTAGGTTTCCCTGGAACCGCTGCCGACGATTACCACTCTGGCACCGGCGTTCTTCATTGCCCTTAGCGGTTCGATGAGTTCGGAGTCTTCAAAGTCCTCTTCTACCAGAATGGCAATCTTCTTTCCATCGAGCATACCCTTTGCTCTCCTTTTCTGAGGAAAATCTAACTGTGTGTGCTGTACTGACTAAACCGCTTTGGGTTACCTTGGCTGCTTTCTTTTACTTGACGCTCTAACTTTTCTCTTTCGCTTCTTTACACCATGTTTCTGTTGCCGATCTACCTTGGCTACGTTCACCAGGTCGCGCATGTAGCCACACTGGATGCAGTACTCATACCAGCCGTAGTAGTCTCTATCGTGCGTAATATCACCCGTTTTGCACTTCGGGCAGCCTTTAAGTTTAAGCATTTCTGTACCACCCCCTCTGCTCCCAGAGTTTACCCCCTTGCTATTGCCAAGCGGTTTGTTTGAAGGCGTCTACACCACCCATACGTCTACACCACCCATAATAGTAGGCTGGCAATAACGAAGTCATAAAATGAAAGGGAAAAAAGTTACAGAATTATGACATTATGGGGTGGAGTCTCTGAGGATGTTCTTCGCCGGGCTAATTATGACTTAAAGGAAGTGTAAAGAAGAAGGTAGAACCCTTGCCGGGTTCCGATTCGACCCATATCCGGCCACCATGTGCCTCCACCAGTCTGCGGCAAACTAACAGTCCCAGCCCCACTCCTCCAACACCATCAGGTCTGGACTCTCCGAGACGCTGGAAGGGCTCAAACAGCCTGGCTTGCTCAGAGGGAGATATGCCAATTCCCTCGTCACTAACCCCGATAACCAGTTGCTCCTCCTCCGGCTTGACGGAGACCCGTATCTCTCCCCCCTGCGGTGAATACTTAACTGCGTTTTCAATGAGATTACGGAGGATACGCTCCACCCTCAATTCGTCAGCATAAACCGGGGGTAGTTTTCTCGGCAGGTTCACAACGAACTGATGCGCTGAGGACTGGCGCTTTATCTCCTCCACAGTATTTTGAACCACTTTTCTGATACTTACTCGCTCGGCATGAAGGAACAGGCGGTCGGCCTGATCTCTGGACAACTCCATGAGATTTCCCAGCAGGTGCGACAGTAGCTCTGCCTCTAAAGCTGCATCCTCAAGCAGTTGGCGCGTTTCCTCTGGAGATAAGCGCTCTCCTTCGGTTAGAGCCGTATTTACCGCCCCCGTGATTACAGTCAGGGGGCTGCGCAGCTCGTGAGATACAAGACCAAGAAACTCGTCTTTTAGCTGGTCTAGCTTTTTATGCTCGGTGATATCTGCCAGCATTGACCGGCTGGACACCACTCGCCCTTTCTCATCACGTACCGGTCGTAGTGATAAACTGACCCATAACTGACTACCGTCTGCTCTTCGCATCTCTAACTCTTCACCATGAATCTCCTCGCCGGCGAGAAATCTTTGAAGTACCTCCTGCGCCTTCGTTTTGCCTGCCTCTGTATCCGCGTACAGGTCAAAAACCGGTCGACCGACTAATTCGTTAAGAGGATAGCCCAATAGCTCTACAACACTGCGGTTAGCCCTCTGAATAAAACCGTCAACACCAATCGACAGGTAAGCATTAGGAGCTTCTTCATATAAATCTCTATACTGGTCTTCACTCTGCTTCAGGTCTCTAAATAGAAGATTGTAGGGCTTGACAAGACTGGTCTCAATGATGGCTTTGTAGATGAAATAAAACGAGATGACTTTCAGGAAGTGCCCAATCAGGTTGGGGATACCATAAGCGTGCACGTAGAATGTGAAGAACAATTCTGAAGCTATCGTCAGGATGATGGCTACGAACAATAACCGTAGTGCGTCAGTATCAAACTCCCTCCGTTTTCGATACAGTACGAATATTGAGCTCAACAGAATCAGAGAGATGACATACTCGCTGACTTTCTTAAAGGTGGTTAATCCTGTGCCTTCAATAAAGCAGGCGGGGAAGTTCTGCCAGTAGAAAATAGATACCACCAAAAGTGAGATAGCCACGCCGTAGCCAAGAAGCAGGAATTTAAGCCTCAGTTTACGCCCGATGAACAGCGGAGCGATAAGGAGAGAAAGGCTCTCGATATACCGGGCGCCAATCCATAGTTGGGCAGCCGTATTGGTCCCATATTCCGGAAAGACTCCCATCCCCGGATACGCAAGCGTATGAGCCAAATCCACATGTCCTATGAACAGGCAAGCAACACCTATAAAGATAAAGTAGTTATTATCCAGAAATCGGCGTGAGTTCCAGACAACTATAAAAATGCCGAAGGCGACAATGATACTAAATATTTCGGCAATACTATGGAAAAGGAGATAATTATACAGGCTTGAAAAATATAGCCCTGCCAGAATCAGGGCGCCGACTAAGATTATAAAATACCAGCGACGGTTTTTAATATCCATTATCAGTTAATAAGCCTTGGTCTACGATTATTCTTGACATAGATGATACGACCACAGCTTCTAGACGTCAAGGCATCCCCCATTTACTAAGAGGCTTTGACAATCTATTGAATGTAGGGCTATTATTTCAAACTGGAGTGGTAAACTCGGAGATATCACATGAGACAATTTCGCATACTGGTAGTTGATGACGAGGAACGAATCATGAACTTCCTCAACTCCAAACTGAAGGCCTCAGGCTATGAGGTATTGACCGCCAGCAATGGCGTTGAGGGTCTGGAGCAGGCTCGGGCTCAAGAGCCAGACCTGATTGTGCTTGACATACTCATGCCTAAAATGGACGGTTTGGAGATGCTCAAGGAACTGCGCAGTTTTTCAGCGGTGCCGGTTATTATTCTTACTGCCAAAGGCTCTGATGCCGACAGGATTAAAGGGCTCCAACTCGGAGCTGACGACTACCTGCCTAAGCCCTTCAACCCCGATGAACTGGTAGCCAGGATTGAGGCAATCAGACGCCGGCTCAAGCCTGAGGAGAAACGGAAAACACAAGAGGTCCTCAATCTAGGGTATGTAACCATTGATTTCAAGAAGCGTAATGTGCTTGTCATGGGTGAGGAGAAGTACCTGACCCGGATAGAATGGCTTCTGCTCAGTCAGCTTGCCAACAACGCTGGCCGTCTCATGCCATACGATGAGTTACTCACTCAGATATGGGGATCGGAATACCGCGACGATATTCAAATTCTCAGGACATGGATTAGCCGACTAAGAAGCAAGCTGGAAAGCGACCCTGAAAATCCTAAGCTGATTCGCACCATCCCCAAGACAGGCTACATGATAGACCAGCCTGCGGACTGAATTGCTTCCAGCAGACACGCTTCCAGCGGTTTAGTGATATCGCAAGTCCTCACCAGAGACTCCATCTTATAATGTCATAATTCTGTAACTTTTTTTCCTTTCATTTTATGACTTCGTTATTGCCAGCCTACTATTATGGGTGGTGTAGATGCCTTCAAGCAAACCGCCTGACAATAGCAAGAGGGTAAACTTTGGCAGCAGAGGGGTTGATCCTGCAGAGGGTTGAGGAATAAAAAGAAACGAGGGGTGATTTAAAAATGTCTAT
>CAZRDI010000091.1:0-5830 GCA_964598825.1 uncultured Dehalococcoidales bacterium | reverse complement strand
TATTGATTAATGGTAGCTCCGGAATTGCGGTGGGGATGGCGACCAATATGCCTCCGCATAACCTGGGCGAAGTATGTGACGCAATCTCCCATCTTATTGATAACCCTGGAGCCGCGGTTGACGAACTCACTCAGTTTATTAAGGGGCCTGATTTTCCTACCGCCGGCATAATCGTGGGGGAGGAGGGGATTAAGAACGCTTATGCTACCGGGCGGGGCAAGATAGTAATTCGGGCCAGGGCTTACATTGGAGACGCTGTAGGGGGTGGGCGCCGCCAGATAGTGATTACCGAGCTTCCTTATATGACGAATAAGGCGGCCCTGGTAGGGAGAATAGCCGAGCTGGTCAAGGATAAGAAGATTACGGGCATCAGCGAGCTCCGCGATGAGTCAGACCGTCAGGGTATGCGCATCGTCATTGAGCTGAGACGGGAAGCCCAGTCCCAGCAGGTGCTTAACAACCTCTATAAACATACCCAGATGCAGTCGGCTTTCTTTGTTAACGCGGTGGCCCTGGTTGATGGTCGGCCCCGGGTAGTCAGTCTTAGAGAGACGCTTCAGTATTTCATAGATTTCCGCCGTGAGGTCATCACCCGGCGGTCCCGGTTTGAGCTGAAAGGAGCTAAGGCGAGAGCCCATATCCTGGAAGGGCTCAAAATTGCTCTGGACCATATAGATCAGGTGATTGCTACTATTCGGAAATCCAGGACTGCCGAGTCAGCCCGCCAGAACCTTATGGATGGCTTTGGCATGTCCCGGGAGCAGGCGCAGGCAATTCTTGATATGCAGTTACGCCGGCTGGCTAGTCTGGAGCGGCGCAAGATACTTGATGAGTATGCCGAGGTGATAAAAAACATTGCCTATTTAGAAGAGCTTCTGGCTAATCCCAAGAGGATACTCACACTAGTAAAAGGGGAAGTGGATGAGTTAAAGTCCAAATACGGAGACCCGCGGCGAACCGAGATAAGTGAAGAGGGAGTGGCGGAATTTGGCGAGGAAGACCTCATCCCCCATCAGGCGGTGGTGGTGACGCTTAGCGAGAGGGGATTTGTCAAAAGAGTGCCGTCTCGCGCTTACGTGCCACACCATCGTGGTGGTAAAGGGGTCAAGGGTATGCCGACCAGAGAGCAAGATATGGTAAGACTGCTCACCGTGGCTGATACCCATGATACCCTGTTCTTCTTTACCAACCGCGGCCGGGTCTTTGCCATTAAGTGTTATGAAGTTCCTCCCGATAGTTCCCGGCTGGCGAAGGGAACGGCGGTGGTTAATCTCTTCCCGGTTACTGAAGGGGAGTCGGTTACCGCCATGGTAGCCCTTACCGACTTTACCTCAGGGGGCTATTTAGTTATGGCTACCGCTGAGGGGGAGGTAAAAAAGACGGCGGTGAGTAATTTTGCTTCGGTGCGGAGCAGCGGGCTTATCGCTATGGATTTGGAAGCAGGTGACGAGCTGATGGCAGTCTGTTTTGCCAAGGATAAAGATGACGTTGTACTGGTGACTAGGCAGGGACAATCAATCAGGTTTGCCGTGTCCGAGTTGAGGGCTAGCTCAAGAACCAGCGGTGGGGTGAAAGGCACACGCCTGGGGCCTGGTGACCGGCTGGTCAGTATGGACGTTATTCTGCCTGATGCTTTCCTTCTAGTGGTTACCACCGGTGGCTATGGTAAGCTCACCCCGGTTGCAGATTATCCGCGGCAACATCGGGCTGGCGGCGGAGTCAGAACCTTCAAGCTTGTGGACAAGGCGGGCGTGGTCGCCGGGGCTAAGATTGTTTCTAAGTCCCAGCAGGTGATGATTATATCGGCTAGGGGCATTGTTACCCGCACCCCGGTGTGGGAGAAGGACCCCACAAAGGGCATTACTATTCAGGGCAGGAGTACCCAGGGAGTGAGGCTGATGACGCTTGAAAGCGGTGATGAGGTGGCGTCTATCACTGCCTTTGACTAAAGCCCTTTGTGCTTTTGCTGACAGGCCGGTTGCCAGCGTTCCAGTCCGCAGGTATTACAGGCTTCGTGGCGGCAGTCGGCGGTTTCTTTGCCATTTAGGGCACGCTTATATTCTCGCTTCAGGAAAGCCGTAGTTACCCCCGTATCAATATGAGCCCAGGGAAGAAGCTCGTCCAGGGAACGCTCCCGCCGGGCGTAGAAGGCGGGTTCAAGCCCGGCCTCATCAAAGGCGCGGAGCCAATTTTCAAAGTTGAAGTGCTCGTCCCAGGCGTCGAAGGTGCAGCCCAGCTTCCAGGCACGATGGATGACTTTGCCTAATCGCCTGTCCCCTCTTGACAGGGCAGCTTCAAGCAGGCTGGTTTTAGGGTCATGCCATGATAGCCGGCTCCCTTTTCGGCGTAGTCCTGTCTTGAGAAGTTCATGCTTGGCCTTTAGTTGCTCTTCACTTTCCTGGGCTACCCACTGGAAGGGCGTATGGGGCTTGGGGATGAAGGTGGATAGACTGATTCTTACTTGGGGTCTTTTTCCCTGATTCTTCCTGCCCAGTGAGCGGATTTTATTTACCAGTTGAATGATATCCTCCATATCATGAAGGGTTTCCGTGGGCAGGCCGAGCATAAAATATAGCTTGAGGCCTGTCCAGCCTCTGTCAAGGGCGGAGGCTGCCGTTTCCAGGATTTCATCTTCAGATGTGTTCTTGTTTATACACCGGCGCAGCCTCTCGCTGCCTGCTTCCGGGGCGAAGGTAAGCCCCGTCTTTCTGCGGGAAGGAAGAGCGTCCATCAATTTTACTGAGAAGCTATCAATGCGGAGACTGGGCAGCGACAGGGCAAGGTTACGCTTTTGATAGCGGTGGGACAGGCTGGCTACCAGTTCATCAATCTTAGAATAGTCACTGGTGCTTAGTGAGACTAAGGACACCTCGTCGTAGCCGCAGTTATTAATGAGTTCCTCTGCTGCCTGAAGCACCTCCGGCTGAGAACGTTCGCGCACCGGGCGGTATATCATCCCTGCCTGGCAGAAGCGGCAGCCACGACTGCACCCCCGTTGAATCTCTATTGCCCCGCGGTCATGGATTGCCTCAATGTAAGGCACTACCGGTTTGGTGACCGGAGGCGGTAACTTGGTTACTATCCGCCGCTGGATGGTGGGCTGGGCTTGCGCCACAGTGGGGGTAATACTTTTCAATATACCATCAGGCTGATATTCCACCTGATACAGACCGGGCACGTAGATGCCGGGAATGGTAGCTACCTGACGGAGCAGTTCTTCTTTGGGGATTCCCTTACCCCCTCGTTTCCAATCCCGGAAGCTGTCCAGTAGCTCAAGCAATACCTCTTCCCCCTCCCCAATTACGAAAAAGTCAATGAAGTCGCTCATTGGTTCCGGGTTGAGCACACAGCCACCGCCGGCTATTATCAGCGGGTGGGAATCGTTCCTCTCTGAAGCCAGGACTGGTATCCGGGCCAGGTCAAGCATATTTAATACATTGGTGTAGCTAAGTTCGTAGCCCAGTGAGAAGCCGATAATATCAAAGTCCTTCAGCGGGTGTCTGGATTCAAGGCTGAACAGGGGGGTACCTGCCGAGCGCATTGCCGCTTCCATATCTACCCACGGGGCAAAGACCCTTTCGGCAAGGACATCCGGCTGGCTATTAATTAGCTCGTAGAGGATAGGCAGAGCCATGTTGGACATGCCTATTTCATATATATCGGGGTAGGCGAGGGCAATCCTGACGGGGGTTTTGTCCCAGTCCTTTAGTATGCTGTTCCACTCACCGCCGGTATAACGGGCGGGCCTGGTAACCTGCCGCAGTATGTTGTCCAGTTGACCTGTTTTATCTCCCACGTGTCTCATTATACTTTAAGATGCGGGGGGATAGCCAGAAGGACTGTTCTACGTTTCTTTATCTGCCCGATGAAATCCTCAGGAAGCTCTATTACGAAAACCCGAGGAAAGTGCTCGGCTTTTAGATACTATCCAGCCGTGCCAGGTCAAACCTCATGCCGTCCCGGGCGGCAATTACCTTAATTCCGGTCTGCTGAGAGAGCCTCTCGGCTATCTCCCACGGTTTTGCCCGCCACACACTCATACCAAAATGGGATAATATAGCTACCTTCGGTTTTAGTTCTCTGATAATATGCTCAGCGTCGGGTACCGATAGGTGGTCGGTCGGCGTCAGTGGGTTGTCAGCCGGTGGGCGGGACTCCAGAAAAACCGTATTGATAATCAGAAGCTCGCCACCGTAGTGCTGGCACAGACCGTCAAAATAGCGGCTGTCGGCAATATAGGAGAAGGTGTGTCCGGCGGCGGTAAAGAGCATGCCGTAGGTTTCTACCGGGTGTATGTGCCGGACCGGAGTGGTAAAGGAGATATTGCCTATGGAGTAGGACTTGCCTTCCTTTAGCACCTCGATACCTTCAAGGTAGTTTTTCAGGTAGGAGAAGATAACCGGTTCCGTCTCCACGGCGTCAGCCGGGGCGAACAGCCAGCCGTGCTGGTTGAATCCACCCTGAGTCATCGCCTCTGCCATGATGTTGACATCTGCTGCGTGGTCCAGGTGGCGGTGTGATAGGATTATGGCGCTTAGCTTCTCGGGCTTGAGTTTCCTTTTAGTGGCCTGGACTATGCTGCCGGGGCCGGGGTCAAGGAGTACCTCGGTGCCATTTAAGTCAAGCCACAGACCACCCGAGGCCAGGAGCTGGCTGATTATCATGAATCTGGCGCCGCCTGTGCCCAGAAAGGTTATGGTATTGCTTGACGGGTTCTTGTCTTCCATGGCATGAGTTACTTTTTCACGACCAGTTTTCTCACTGCCTCCTCCAACCCGTCGAGGGTGAGCGGGAACATGGGGAAGGTCTTGCCTATCATTTTGACGGTAGGGTGGACCCATGATTGCGGGTTCTCGGGGTTCAGCCAGACGCGGTGAGTGAAGTGGTCGGCAATCCGCTTAAGCCAGACCATCCCTGGCGCTTCGTTGCGCTCGAAGTAATTGATTGCCCCGTATTTCTCCACCAGCTCCCAGGGACCCATCAGGGCGTCTCCCACCAGCAGCACCTTGTAGTCGGGCTCCAGGGTGTGCAGGAGGTAGTCGGTGCCTATTGCCTCCTGTCTCTCCATATCCTGGTAAAGGTTATCGTAGATGCAGTTGTGGAAATAGTAGTAGCGAAAGTCTTTGAAATGGCTGCTGGAGTGGGCTGCCGAGAACAACTGGCTGCACAGCAAAGCGAAGGGGTCCATAGACCCGCCGACGTCCATTAGCAGGAGTACTTTAGCCGCATTCTTCCTTCTGCGACGCCATATTAGCTCAATCTCGCCATAGTTCTTGGCGGTGGTGTCAATGGTTTCCTCCAGGTTCAGCTCGTCCTCCGGGCCGATTCGGCTGAGTTTTCGCAGCTTTTTTAAGGCTACCTTCATCTGGCGGACATCTAGGGTCAAATCACTGCGGTAGTTCCGGAATCTTCTCTCTTGGGCGATTTGTATGGCGTGTCCTCCCCCTGATTGACCGCCGATTCTGATGCCGGCGGGGTGGTATCCGGAGTGCCCGAAGGGAGAGGTGCCTCCCCGTCCAATCCAGTGGCCACCGCCGTCATGCTGCTCGGTCTGCTCCCGGAGCCGTTTTTCCAGTTCCTTGAGCAGTTCATCAAAAGTCATGCTGTCAAACAGGGCTTTTTGTTCTTCGGTGAGGGCCATCCGGTTCAGGGGGTCTTTAAGCCATTCCAGTATCTCATCTTTAATATCGGCGGGGGCTTCTATTCCCTTGAAATACTCCTGGAAGGCGACATCATAGTGGTCATAGTAGGCTTCACTTTTAACCAGTATCGCTCTTGCCAGGAAGTAGAATTCATCTAAGTTAGTGATGTAACCTTTGGCAAGAGCCTC
>CAZRDI010000090.1:0-5836 GCA_964598825.1 uncultured Dehalococcoidales bacterium | reverse complement strand
TTAATATGCACAAAGAAAACAGACTCAACGATAAGCTACTGCATTCACCTCCAAGGTATTACCCATAAGTAAAAATACCCAGCAAAAATAATCAAAACTTATATTTTATCCTGTGTTATACTTGTGGCTAACAAAGATTATGGACGGCTACAAAAACGTTATCAGAAAAGCTATTAGCTTCATGGAAGCCAACCTGAAAGAGCGTATAAACGTTGACGATATCGCCAGGGACTCCGGCTATTCACTCTTTCACTTCACGCGGGTGTTCATGGAACTCACCGGTGAGAGTCCGGGGTCGTACCTCAGGAAACTCCGGCTGGAGGAGGCTGCCCGTGAAATCCGGGCAGGCAAAAGAATACTGGACACTGCCCTTGATTATCATTTCGGGTCGCAGGAAGCGTTCACTCGCAGCTTCAAGACACACTTCCAGATAACACCCGGATTCTATAAGAAGACAAGAGCAGACCTGAGTGCTGATATACCAAATAGACTCAAGGAGGTGGAAATGGCAAAGAAGCTGGAAAATCTACGGTGGAAACCGCTCAACGTTACACACCTGGGCTGTATAAAGGGCTGCCTCAACTACCTCGACCTCGATGTCACCGACGCCTGGCTTTACGGATCAACCGGGCACGCCTTTATCATAAATATGTGCGTGAATATGGTCTGACCGAGCGGGCCGACTGCGTGGAACACGCAGATGATGACACAACTCGGACAGAACGCCGGTTACGAATTTAAGCAGGTAGTCGCCCATAAGTCGCAGGACGATTTCGCCGATAAGCAAAAGGAAGCCCGGGACATGGTCAGGGAAGCAATCGACCAGGGCATGCCCTGCTACGGCTTCGAACTGGAGGCGCCTGAGTTTTACATGATTCACGGGTATGACGATATCGGTTACTACTATTCGGGCCCGGCAAGCAAACCGGACAACGGACCGATTCCGTGGCAGAAGCTCGGAGATACCGACATCGGTATCCTGGAGGTGTACAGCATTAGTCAGGGAAAAGCGGCTGACGATGCCAGAACCGTGAAAGAAGCACTCGCATTCGCACTGGAGCACGCCAAAGGTCCCGAGAAATGGATATTCCCGAATTACCGGGCCGGGCGGGCCGGTTACAATATCTGGATAGACACGCTGGAAGCCGGAGCAGCCGACGGAACGGGGATGGCTTACAACTCAATGGTATGGGCTGAGTGCCGGGGGTTTGGAGAGCGGTTCCTGAGAGAAGCCAGCCGGCGTTTGAACGGTGAAACGGGTACGCTTCTGCAGGACGCGGCAGACCAGTACGGCACGGTGTATGAGTATTTGACGAAAGTATCGGAGCTCATGCCATTCCCGCCGGGAAACGAGATAAACGATAAGAAGCGCCGCGATAAAGCGGCATCTTTTCTCCGGAACGCCAGAGATACTGAGAAAACCGGGCTTGAGCTGCTGGAGAAGATAGTGGCAACTCTATAAGAGTGAAGGATATAATGAAAACACAAAAGACAGCAGTTGAAAGGTAACCATGGACTGGAAAAAGCAACTGAAGGCGGACCCCACCGACTGGCTGCTGGAGCCGGATGACCCCGGGGTAAGGTACCTTGCTTTACGGGATATAGTAGAAGCCGGTGAGGCTGAGAAAAAACCAGCCAGGAGAGAAGCCCACCGCGAGGGGCCGATTGCTACAATACTGGAAAATATGAACCCGGAAGGCTACTGGGTAAAACCGGGAGCCGGCTATTCGCCTAAGTGTCAGGGCACTGTGTGGTCTATAATCTCGCTGGCGGAACTGGGCGCCTCTATCTATGAGGATAAGCGTGTAGATACTGCATGTTCTTACTATCTGGAACATGCCTTAACCAAGGGAGGTCAGTTTACGGGAAGCGGGAATCCTGTGAGTACGGCCGGCTGCCTGCAGGGTAATATGCTGACCTCGTTGATGGATATGGGATGCAGGGACGACAGGTTGAATATCGCTTATGAGTGGATGGCACGGACCGTAATTTTTGAAGATTTACCGCGGCGACTAAATGCTGATGGTCTTGACGCTGCTGAGGGTGGTCCGAAGCCGTATCATTATTTAACCCGGTTCGGTCCGCAGTTTGCCTGCCGAACAAACGACTACCTGCCCTGCGGCTGGGCTGCCGTTAAGATAATAACGGCTTTTTCCCGCCTGCCCGTCGAGCGCAGGTCTGAACTGATTGAACGGGCTATTGAAATCGGGGTAGATTTTTTCCTGAGTACCGACCCTTCGACAGCCGGTTTTCCCGGGCACAGGACGGGTGTGCCGGACAAAAGGTGGTGGCAATTACACTTCCCCAATTTCTGGGGGGCGGATATTCTCCAGATTGCGGAGGCTTTTACCGCACTGGGATACGGCTCCGACCCCAGGCTGGCAAACACCCTGGACCTGATACGGGGAAAGCAGGACGAGAACGGCAGATGGCCGCTGGAGTATGTCGATAAGAATCACAAAATGTGGGTGAAATACGGCTGGATTGGTAAGCCCAACAAGTGGGTGACTCTGAGGGCGCTGCGGGTGTTGAAGCAGGCAGGGGAATAAAGACTAAATACCTATGCCGGGCAGATGGCATAATTGACCGGCGGAATAGCCTCGCCTATAATGGTTTCGAGTACTTCCGTCTCCGCAGTTTTATTCCTCAGACAGGGGTTTATATAAGAGTGGATATCAAAGCCGTGCTGTTCGACCTGGACGATACGCTGTATGACAGAAAACTGGCGCAAAAGAAAACCACGGAGTTTATCATCCGGCAATTCCCGCATGTTTTTAACGCCTTTGAAACGGACCGCATCGTTGAGGCTTATATCGAGTCCGACCTAATCACCAGCGAAGAATACGACGCAGGTGCTCCCTCCGAAGGTCAAAGAAAAAGACGCAGCAGGCTATTTCTGGAGCTTCTCGGTATAAAGGACGACCTTACCGACGCCATCGCTGAAATATACGTGCGAGAATATCCGACCATCAATACGCCGAAACCCGGAGCCGTTAAGCTGGTGAATGAGCTGAGTAAGCGGTTTCCCGTAGGTATCGTATCCAACGGTCTTCCCGATGTGCAATACCGTAAGCTGGATACTATAGGTCTGCGTAACGTGTTTTCATGTATCGTCTTATCGGAGGAAATCGGGATACGGAAACCGGACCCGAGGATATTTCATCGCGCCGCCGGTCTGCTTAACCTGCAACCATCGGAGTGCCTGCACGTGGGAGACTCCTACCGCAGTGACGTAATCGGCGCGAAGAATTCGGGAATGCTCTCCTGCTGGTTAAAGCATGAACAATCGGCAGCCACGGATGAAAGCATAAAACCTGACATAGTAATCAGCAGTCTTATAGAACTCAGCGAATTGATATAAACCCTGACTCTCGCCTGACAAACGCCACTAATACAGCTAATCAGCCGGTATTTTTAGGTTTTGGATATATTACTTACTCACCCCCTTAATCCCCCTCTCACACAGGTTCTTTGTTTTTCATGCATGTATTTTTCTGTGTGAGAGGGGGATAGATTTTTAAGAGGTGGCTTCGCCCCCTCTCTCTTTTATTCCCCTATCCAGCCAGTAGAACTCCTTTTTCTTTTACAATGGTTCTGGCTGGAGAGGGATTCATCCTGAGTCCGCCTATGGCGGATGAAGGGATACAGGGGATAGGTAATAATAAACAACTAGATGCAACCAGAATCATGTACTCTACAGGTTGACATTTAGGGCATAAGCAAATATGCTGATTAGCGGATATCACCGGCTAACAACGGGAGAACGACGATGACATTCGGAGAAGCTATCGCAGAGGCGCGTAAGTCAAAACAGCTAAGTCAAAAACAGCTTGCCTCATCAATACTGAAGGAAGACGGCACGGCTATATCTCCGCAGTACCTGAACGATATCGAGAGAGACCGGCGCAACCCTCCCGGCGAGTACCTCATCAGTCAATTCGCCAGAATACTCGAGGTACCCGAGGAATATTTTTACTTTTTAGCCCATGAAATCCCGCCGAAATACAGAGAAATGGCTCCGGTAAATCCGGCGCAGGTGCGGGAAGCATTCGAGGCGTTTGCTCGCAGCTACCGCAGAGGCCAGGGCGGCAAAGAAGAATGAAGTGGATTATAGATGAAACGGGTCGTTTTCGGTGGCGACCTTATTATGACCAGGAAGAACTGGATATCGAGTGCGAGCGGATAGCCTCAGAATTCCTGGAACAGAGATACGGCGTGTGCCGTTTTCCCATATCCACCGATGACCTGTGCGTGATGATAGAACGGGATACCTCCGACCTCAATTTGTACGCCGACCTCTCCGGCGCGGGCGAGGACGTTGAGGGGCTGACCGATTTCTTTCCGCATAAAAAGCCGGCGGTCAGGATTGCGCGGGAACTATCTCTGGACAGCCTGATGTACAATCGTTTGCGGACAACGCTGGCGCATGAGTACGGCCACGTTAAATTCCACACGTTTTTATGGGACTATAACCAGAACAGAAGACCCGTAGCGGACACAGGCATGAAATTGACTATCCAGCGACGTAAATACAACAATTTTCGTATGAAGTACGTGTACAAGCACAGACCGGAAACAGGTCCGAGATGCAAGCGAAGCAGTCTGCTCGACGCGCCTGTTTCGGACTGGATGGAATGGCAGGCGAGTTACGCCTGCGGAGCTCTTCTCATGCCGCTTTCGGTGGTACGAAAGCTGTTCCAGAGCGTTATAAAAGTACGGTACGGACTGAACTGGGTCCCGGTTGATTCAGAGCAGGCAGGGGAGCTAACAGGCAAGGTTACCGAAGCGTTCGATGTCTCAACAGGCGCCGCCAGGGTACGGTTAACCAGGCTTGGCTTTTTACAGGAGATACACCGGGAAGTAAGTTTTACTCCTGATACAGCACTAACCTCCGTTTCTTTATAAGCGAGAACAGATAATTATGGTTCTGTTTGTTTGGTTGTTTATTATTACCTATCCCCTATATCCCCTTTCCTGCCAGAACCACCGGCACTGGCTGAGAGGCTTTCATGGCAGGAAAGGGGAGTTAAGGAGAGAGGGGGCGAAGCCCCCTCTCATAAACATCTCCCCCTCTCACTCAAAATAGTTATTCTATACTAAATCACGGTATTGAGTGAGAGGGGGACAAAGGGGGTGAGTACATATATCAACCAAAACCGAATAAAACCATAATTATCCATTAGTCTGCAACAATCAGGAAAGAAAGCATTATGCAATCCAAACAAAAAGTACAATGCTACATCACGCGCGAACGCGGTGGTTCACTACAAGTTCTGGTATTCGAACATGTGGACTATCCCGATGCCGGGGTACAGGTACCAGCCGGGAGTGTTGAGCCCGATGAGACTCAAGAAGAAGCAGCCCTTCGAGAAGCTCGGGAGGAAAGTGGGATACTTGAATTAGAGATGCAAAGCTATATTGGTAAATTCCACTGGTTCAATGCGGATCGAAATGAAGATAATGAGCGCTATGTCTTCCACCTTATAACCTCACAGACGCTGCCAGAGCGTTGGGAGCATATCGTTTCCGCCGGGACTGAAGACAAAGGACTTCGTTTTACTTACTATTGGTTAGACTGTGACGTTGCCGCACAAATATTGAGTGGCAACCAGGGCGACTATTTGCACTATCTTGAATCACCATAATCACCGTTAAAACAAGCATTAACCAACAACTAATAGTTAACCCCTAAATTATTAATTACTATAGTATTTATTTTCAATTACATTCATTAAAAATTATACATTACCCAATATACAGTTTGACTTTTTTGGTCTTGTGTGATACGCTAATATGCTTATCCGCATATTTTATTTTTCCCAGAGGAGTTTAGACG
>CAZRDI010000089.1:0-5859 GCA_964598825.1 uncultured Dehalococcoidales bacterium | reverse complement strand
CCAAACTCAACTACGATTCTCACCAGCATGAACAGGTGCGACATCGCCTGGGCAACTTGAAACAGCATGAAGAGCCGAAGCGAAAGCTGGAAGAAGCCGACAGACTCGGCAACCAGGAAAGGGAGGCTTTATCCCGCGCCGAGGAAGCCGGTCAGGAATTGCACCGCAGTTTAGAAGCCGACACCGAAAAAAGGCAGACCCTGAGCGAAGAACTCGGCTCACTCCCCCGGATAACCAGTGATTTAACCCGCGCCGAGACCGAGCATCAAGAGCTTACTGCCCGGCAAAAACAGGCTCAGGAGATGATGTGGAGTATAAAGGAAAAACTCCAGCGCTGCTCCGAACTGGAGGAGAAAAAGAGGGAAAAGGAAAAGCTGCTGAGCCAGGCTTCAAAAGAGGAGGCTATCTACAGAGAACTGGCTCAAGCCTTTGGCAAGAGAGGAATACAAGCCCTGCTCATTGAAACGGCGCTCCCCGAAATTGAAACCGAAGCCAATAAACTACTGGGGCGCATGACCGATAACAGAATGCACGTAAAAATCGAGACACAGCGGGAAACAAAAAAGGGCGATGTTATTGAAACCCTGGATATCAATATCTCCGACGAACTGGGAATGCGAAATTATGAAATGTTTAGCGGCGGTGAAGCCTTCCGTATCAACTTTGCCATCCGTATTGCCCTCTCCAAACTGCTAGCCAGACGGGCCGGAGCACCACTGCCCACACTGGTCATTGACGAAGGCTTCGGCACTCAGGACAATACCGGCATAGAAAAAATTAAAGAGGCAATAAACTCCATTCAGGATGACTTTGACAAGATACTGGTTATCACTCACATTGACGAGCTCAGAGACGCCTTCCCCACCCGCATCAGCGTCATCAAAACTGCCCAGGGCTCAACTCTGTCAATAAGCTAACCCTACAGACCCAGGTCAGACACAATCCCCTGCGTTGCTTTTAGTCCAACAATTTGAATTCATAATGGGTGCCTAGTGAGATTGCCGGCTTTGCGCTTGCTTATTGAGTTTCCGTATCACTATACCTTCGACTATGCACGCCAAGCCCGGCAGCAACATAGCGAATACCCCCCAATACTTATATGGTTCATCAATACCCATACCATAACCGTAGAACGATGAAATATAGGCAACTCCGACTACTATGGACACTATCCATAAGTATTTTGTTCTGGTGATGAATCCCCCAATAAGTGCCAGTAATGCACCGACAGCACCTGCGCACAATGTAACAAAATACCCAACACCAGACCCTAATGTCCCCGTACTAACCCATGTCCAAGAAGATGAGAAGGATAGTGGTAAACCTAGTGCTATAACCAGCAATCCAAACCAGGCGATAATTATTAATGTCACTCTCATCTCACACCCGACTCTTTAGTGATATGTCTCAATACTAACATAATCCTCAAGGGTAGACCGATAGCAGGCGACCGGTGAATCCCACAAAAAGGCTCAAACTTGTCAATAAGCTAACTAACTTACAGACCCAGGTCAGACGCAATCCCCTGCATCGCCGCCAGCCCCAGTTCCATAAATTCATCAAGCTCAAGCCCGATTTCACTGCAACGAGCAATCTGCTCTCTACTGGCACCGGCAGCAAAGCTCTTTTCCTTATACCTCTTCCTGACCGACTTAGCCACAACGCTAGCCAGCTTCTTATCAGGACGGACCAGTGCAGCGGCAACAATCAAGCCGGTCAGCGGGTCGGCACAAAACAGAGCCTTATCAAGCAGCGTCTCACGGGGAATATCATGCATCTCATTATGGCACAGGATAGCGTGAACCATAGCCTCATTAGCCCCCATTTCCCCGGCCAGGTCGGCGCCCAATTTACTATGACTGCTCATATCCCCCGAGGTGAGTTCCATATCCACGTCATGCAGCAGTCCGGTAAGCCCCCACTCCTCCTCATCCTCACCAAAGCGCCTGGCAAGAGCCCGCATAATCGCCTCCGTAGCCAGCATATGCTTTATTGAATTCTCATTACTCACATTAGCCCTGACCGAATCAAGGGCTTCCTGCCGATTCATCGCTCCCTCCTTTCCCACTGATTGGTCTCAGCAGCAGGGCTGCTATTACACCTATAACACTAACGGCAACACAAATCAAGAAAGCCAGCTGATAGCTGCCGTTCTTATCAAATATATAACCGGCCAGAAACGGCCCAAGAGCATTTCCAATTGCGCCAAGAAGACCGGCGGTACCCATAATTACACCATGCGAGCGCAGCCCGAAAAACTCGGCCACCGCCGGTGAAAACAAAGCTCCCCCACCCCCATAGGCAAGGCCAAAGATAACACCAAAGAGATAAAGCATCCACACCTCATTAGCCACTGTCAGCCAGAGCAGCGCCACCGCCGTTAGAGCCAGGTCAATAACGTAAGCCCACTTACAACCGATTCTATCAGCAACACTACCCAACGCAATCTTACCAATAATACTGGCTCCACCAATAACAGATAAAACACCGGCCGCATTAGCCTCGGAAATCTTCATATCAGTGATATGAGTAAAAAGGTGCATCAGGACAGTATATGAAGCCATCATGCTGCAACACACCAGCAACCCAACCAGCCAGAACTGTCTGGTACGCAGAGCCCCCCGCAGAGAATATCCCACGGATTGCGAAGACGGGTCCTCGGCTTCCGCCTCCCCGGCTCCGTAGGACAACTGCCCCATCTGGCTCGGCTCACGCCTCATAAACTGTGCCAGCGGTATAGTCAGGACCAGAATGGCGATGCCGATGATAACATAGGACTCGCGCCAGCCGCGGGTAGAAATAAGCCAGGCTGCCACTGGCGGCATAATCATGGCAGCAACGTTCACACCCGAACCAACAATGCCGGTCACCATCCCCCGCCTCTTATCAAACCACCTGGCCACGGGAGATAATATGGGAACGTAAAAACCGCTCATACCTATCGTTATTATCACGCTGAAAAACAGATACAACTGCCAGATATCATTAATCCGCGACATCAGCAAAAAGCCTCCGCCTAAAAATAAGGCGCAGACTGTTATGAGTAGCCGGGGGTCAAACTTATCGCTTAGCCTCCCCACAATGATACCAAGAAAAGGGTGCACAAAAGCACGTGCCGAATAGGCACCCATGGTCATAGACCTCGTCCAGCCAAAGTCGGTGAGTAGCGACTTGAAAAAGACACCGTAGCTATGTTGCCCGGCGCACCAGGATATCACCAGCAGAAAAAAGGAGGCTATAGCTACAATCCAGCCGTAGAAAAAGCGATGTTTCTTCTTTTCAATCAAGCGCGAGTTCCCTCTCCGCTACCGAACGGCTTCAGCGACATGATTAACACCAAGCCAGTAACAGCCAACACGAGCAGGATTACGAAAGCCAGCCGATAGCTATGTGTTACATCAAATATGTACCCCGCTAAGACAGGGCCAATAGAACCTCCAATAGTACCACTGAAAATAACAACGCCGAGGTTTACCCCCTGGGAATGGGTCCCGAACAGCCCGGCTACTATCGGTGAAATAATGGCGAAGAAACCCCCGTGAGCAAAGCCATGTATCACCGCAAACAGGTACAGTGACCACGTCTCCCTGGCAAACTGCAGCCAGGCTAACATGGCTATCATTATAATAAAGCAAATAATCATTGCCCGCTTGTTGCCCACTCTATCACCAACATGACCCATTACCAGCCTGCCGACGACGCTCAACGCCCCGATGGTAGACAGAACACCGGCAGCACTCCCCGCCGAAAAGCCAAGATCCGAAGCGTGAGGAACGATGTGAACTACGATAGTGTTAGCGCAAAAGAAAACCAGAAGGTATGTAATGCAAATCGTCCAGAACTGCCTGGTGCGGGCTGCCTCCCGAAGAGACAACCCCTCCTCCTTCACCACCTCCAGACTGCCAGCGTTTGCCCGTTCTTCACCACCCGCCGGCTGCCGCATCTGTTCCGGACCCCGCCGTAGTAACTGGGTAACAGGAATAACCACTACCAGAGCTATAGCACCCAGAATAACATAGGCGGTGCGCCACTCGTAGGCACCGATAAGCCCACCCGCTACCAGCGGCATAATAAACATACCCAGACCGGTGCCGACCTTGACAACCCCGCTCATCAAGCCCCTCTTTTCAACAAACCACCTGGCCGTTATTGACAACAGCACAACATCCACAGCACCTGACCCGAAAGCTACCAACACACCATAGAACAGATATAACTGCCAGGCAGCGTGAATCTGCGACATCAATAAGAAGCCCAGACCGAAAAGGAGACCACAGACGCTCATTACCACCCTGGGACCGAACCTGTCAGTCAGCCCACCGGTAATGATAGCCAGAAAACCCATTAGTAGTAAAGAAAGTGAAGAAGCCCCTGAAAGCACGGCTCTGGTCCAGCCAAACTCTGCCAGCAACGGGTTAAAAAAGACACCGTAAGTGTTCCCCATGCCAATGATTATTAGCTGGATAATAATCCCCGCCCCAACCACAACGTAACCATAAAAAAACCTCGGCTTCCTGGCACCTGCTAACGATGATGTTACTCGCTTAACCAAGGTAAACCCCCCTTAACTTGTAATAGCATACTCAATATCTTTACCCAGCACCCTCCTTAAGTACCGCCCGGTAGCT
This sequence comes from uncultured Dehalococcoidales bacterium, assembly GCA_964598825.1. Classification (GTDB taxonomy): domain Bacteria; phylum Chloroflexota; class Dehalococcoidia; order Dehalococcoidales; family JAUXAP01; genus JAUXAP01. The sequence goes on along the minus strand of CAZRDI010000089.1, from coordinate 1,231 downwards.
GAAGACTCGTGCTGAGCCACCTCCTCAGGTGCTCCAGTGGCTATAACATAGCCACCCTGGTCCCCGGCTCCAGGCCCGAGGTCAATTATGTAATCGGCGTTTTTAATCACATCAAGGTGATGCTCAATGACAATCATTGTATTACCGGCATCAACCAGACGCTGCAGCACCCCCAGTAGAGCCGCCACATCCTCAAAGGAGAGGCCGGTAGTCGGCTCGTCAAGGATATACAGCGTCCTGCCGGTAGCCCGCCGTGACAGCTCGGTAGCAAGCTTCACCCTCTGCGCCTCTCCACCGGAAAGAGTAGGTGCCGGCTGACCGAGACGAATATAGCCCAACCCCACATCGTGCAAGGTCTTAAGCTTATTTTTCACTTTGGGAAAATGCTCAAAGAAATCCAGGGCTTGCGCCACCGTCATATCCAGTACCTCGGCTATATTCTTACCTTTGAACCTGATCTCAAGAGTCTCACGGTTGTAACGCTTCCCCTTGCACACCTCACAGGGAACAGTCACATCAGGCAGAAACTGCATCTCAATCTGAATAAACCCATCCCCGCGACAGGCCTCGCAACGCCCACCCTTAACATTAAACGAGAACCGCCCCGGGGCATAACCCCTCATCCGAGCCTCAGGCACGGTAGCAAAAAGCTGACGTATAGGGGTAAAGGTCCCGGTATAGGTAGCCGGATTACTACGGGGAGTGCGCCCGATGGGAGACTGGTCAATGTTGATTACCTTATCAATATGCTCCACACCGATGATATCATCACAATCACCGCCCTTTTCCCTCGCCCGATAAAACATCTGCGCCAGCTTCTTATACAGAATATCATCCACGAGAGTGCTCTTACCGCTACCCGAAACGCCGGTTATGCAAACAAAATTGCCCAGGGGAATAGCTACGTCTATATTTTTCAGGTTGTTCTGCCTGGCCCCCTTTATTACTATCTCACTGCCTGAGCCAGAGCGGCGCTCCTTCGGCAGAGGAATCTGCTTCGCCCCGCTAAGATACTGACCGGTTACTGATTTCTCGCAACCAATAATGTCAGACAAAGCCCCCGCAACCACAATCTGCCCCCCACGCTCCCCGGCCCCGGGCCCCATATCAATAATATGGTCAGCAGCCCGCATCATGGCTTCATCATGCTCCACAACCAGTATGGTATTACCCAGGTTTCTAAGCCTCTTCAGAGTCTCAATCAGACGAGCGTTATCAGCCAGGTGCAAAC